>WLCR01000006.1 GCA_009705235.1 Actinomycetota bacterium
AACCGTTGTTTATCCTCATCACGGGGCTGCATTAATCGAAGCTATTGAAACTCGCGTGATCAAGGGTGAAGAAAAGACCTACCTAGTGTTAAAAGTTGCTCAAGGCGATCTAACAGTCCGTGTTCCTGCAGACAACGTAGATCTAGTCGGAGTTCGTGACGTTGTTGATTCAGCAGGCCTAGATCGCGTTTTTAGCGTATTGCGCCAGCCATACACAGAAGAGCCAACAAACTGGTCCCGTCGCTATAAGGCAAATCTAGAAAAGCTTGCATCAGGTGATGTTATTAAGGTTGCCGAAGTTGTTCGTGATCTTTACCGTCGCGATTTAGATCGTGGACTATCAGCTGGTGAAAAGCGCATGCTCGCCAAGGCGAAGCAGATCCTTGTGTCAGAACTTGCTCTTGCAGAGCGCACTGATGAAGAAAAGGCTGCAGTAATCCTTGACGAGGTTCTCGCTTCTTAATTGATGAGCACACCTTCTCTGAAGGTTGTTGTGGCGATTACATCGCCGATTGCTTTCCATGAATTAAAGAATCAAAGCATCCTACAAAGCTGTCTTGATACTGCAAGTAAATTTGTTGCCCTATACGGAGCTAATTCACACCTAGCTGTTGCAGGAACTAAAGATGATCTCTTGCATGTTTCAGATATTGATTGCGAAAAGATTCAATGTAATCCGAACAATGCGCACGAGTTAGCTCAATCCTTAAGTAATGCAAGGTCTTCTGAATTAATAATGATTCATGATTCACAAAGACCGCTAACCACAGCTGCCCAATTTGATCGAGTTATGGGGGCCTTAACTTCAAGTATTGATGCGGTACGACCAGTTTCAGCCTTTACCGAAACCCTGAAATCAATCGGTGCCGATCAGCACATAGAGGGCACTATTGATCGAAATTCGATGAAGAGAATCTCTACGCCCGAGCTAATTCGCTACAACGCAGTCGACATCGAAGGCTCATCATCAACTTGGTTTGTCCCAATTAAAGCTGATGCACAGATAGCTACAGTTGATGCCGACCCAGAAAGCGCCCGTATTAACTCAGAAAAAGAGATTAAATTAATGAAGCATTTATTGGCTTAGAAGTAAAACTTCGGCAATAGCTAAATCCTGAGGGTAAGTGATTTTAAAGTTAAAAACATCTCCGGGAACTGCATAAATTTTTACTTCTGGATAAAACTTCTCCATGCATGCTGCTGTATCAGTTCCTACAAAGCCTTCTGCAATTGATTTCTCATAGGCCTCCAACAAAGGTTGTGCTTTAAAACCTTGTGGTGTTTGAACACGTGCCACTGTTTCGGCTCGCTCCATATCCATTTCTCGCTGATCAAGTGCGATAGTTGGTATTGCTCCACCATGCTGTGCTGCGCCATCTGCAATTGCAGAGAACAATTCGGGTGTTGCCAAAGGTCTTGCACCATCATGAATCAAGACAATGTCGATGTCACCAGCAATGATCGCAGGCTTTAGATGCTGAAGTGCATTGAATTCACTCTCATGGCGGCTTGCACCTCCATAAACAATTTCAATACTTGATGGCATCTCATCAGCAGCTAAAGCCTTACGTGCAAAATCTTCGTCATCAGGGTTAATCACCAAAATAATGCGTGCATCCTTAAAGTTTGCAGCTGCATTTGTAAGAGATCTAGAAATAATGTGTCGCCCATTCAACGGCAACCAGACCTTGTTTATGTCATGACCAAAACGTGTTCCAGAGCCCGCCGCCAAAACAATCGATGCAACTGAGGGATGTGAACTCATAATTACTTCTGGTCTGGTGCGTAGGTAAGGCCTAAATCATCTTGCTTTTTGCGGAGCTGAACAATAAAAGAACCCTGGTTTAGTTCAACATGGTCATATGTCAGTAGTTCGCCAACACCAATCGGCTTAATAACTTTTGCTCCAGCGATTAACCCAATCGGAACTAAGTTATCGCGCTTGGCATCAACTGCATTATCGGCAAAACCACGCACTGTGTATCCGCCAATTCCATCGATAACATCACCAATTTCAAGGTTTTTCTTTGTCATTGTTACTACTTCAGCGTTTAGATGTGGTGCAAACAATGATGATTCTCGATCCAGAATTGCTCTGTAAACAGTAATCGGTGCTTCAATCGATGCTAAATGAAATGGACGATACAAAGCAAAATAAGGACCAGGTCCCATTGCAAGATAACTCATCTCATGTGCGATGTAAGGATCGTTATGGCGAACAATGACAAAGACTCCGGGTGCAACATCGCCAGTGCAGTAATCAACAACACCTGGACGGTCTAAAACTCCACCATCTACTTCAAGTGCAAATGTATTGTGTAAAGTTTTAATCGATGATGCAGGCCCATACATTCCACGCTTTGAAAGTTGTAATCCAGTTGTGTTAGCCAGTGCCACCATCTCGGTCATTGTTTTGGATCCATCAGTGAAGGAGCACAACATCTTTGGATTCATCTTCTTTTTGATCGCGATATCACGGACTGTGTCCGGGGTGCTCAACGGTTCAAATGGATTGTTTTTGCCTTTACCCGCACAGATAATTTCAAAATTTAAATCGCGTGCATAATCAACTAAGACTTTGGCTTCAATTGGCTCATCACCATGACAAACGGCATAGATCACACCATTGTCTGTGGCAACTTTATGCAGCAGTGGTCCAATAGTTACATCCATTTCAACATTTAGGACCGCTACATCCTTTTTAGCAAGCAGGGATGTGTATGTAATCTGTGCACCAATGTCTGGGACTCCAGTGCCTTCTACGACCAAATCAACCGGCAGTTCTGAAACCAATAATGCGTTGGTACTTCCGGTGTGCTTGCCATCTAAAATTGCTTTCGACAAAACATCTTTATCATCACTAAAAACAACATCTGTAATTCCTAGATCTGCGTAAACAACCTTGACGCGCTCCAGATCTGTATCTACAACGATAGATAGCGAGATTCCTTCTTTACGGCCTAATTGATTTCCAAAGCCGCGACCCATCTGGCCAGCACCCACCAATGCGATACGGGTATCGCGACCAGTTTTGCGTGCATGATCTCGAAGTCGAGATGTATAGGTCACCATTAACTCTTTTCCATGAATACAGCCTGTATGCGTATTAAACACCACCGCAGAAGCCGATACGCTTAGACAATGAACATCTCCAAACTTCGTACCGGTGTCGGAGTTGATGCCCACAAATTTGGGGAAAGCGGCCCTTGTGCACTTGCAGGGTTGCAATGGCCCGAAACTCCACGCTTACTTGGACATTCAGATGGTGATGCTGCGGTACATGCATTGTGTGATGCAGTTTTGTCTGCATGCCAGCTAGGCGATGTTGGCAGTTTTTTTGGTGTCGATAAGCCCGATATGGTTGGCGCATCTGGCGTTGCAATGATTTCAGCACTGCGCGACTTTGTGACCGCTAAAGGTTTTGTTATTAACAATGTTTCTTTGCAGATTGTTGGTAATCAACCAAAGATCACACTACGTCGTGATGAGGCGCAAAAAGTATTAAGCGATGCGTTAGGTGCACCAGTTTCTGTTGCTGCTACAACATCAGATGAAATGGGTTTCACCGGTCGCGGCGAAGGCATTTATGTTATTGCTAATGCATTGGTATTAGCCCCATGAGTTTGAATTTATATGACACTGCAACCCGCGAGGTTAATCAATTCAAGCCATTAGTCACAGGGCAGGTTTCTATCTATGTTTGCGGTGCAACAGTGCAAGCTGCACCTCATATTGGCCATGTTCGAAGTGGTGTTAACTTTGATATTTTGCGACGTTGGCTAACTAAGAGCGGTTATGAGGTCACATTTATTAGAAATGTCACCGATATCGATGACAAGATTTTACAAAAAGCAGTTATTGAAAAAATGCCGTGGTGGGCGCTAGCCATGAAGTACGAACGAATTTTCACCGATGCGTATGCATCATTGAATGTTTTACCTCCGACATACGAGCCTCGCGCTACGGGCCACATCACTCAAATGATTGAATTAATGGATCAGCTCATTGAAAATGGTGCAGCATATGCGCCGGGCAATGGCGATGTGTACTTAGAAGTTCGCAAATTGAAGAGTTATCTAACGTTGTCTCGGCAAAACCTTAATGATTTACAGCCTGCTTCAGATGCAGATGAAACTTATAAAAAAGATGTGCGCGATTTTGCATTATGGAAAGCAGCAAAACCTGGCGAACCATCCTGGCCAACACCATGGGGACCAGGTCGTCCTGGTTGGCATCTGGAATGTTCTGCAATGGCACATGCCTACCTGGGTGAGACATTTGATATTCATGGCGGGGGATTAGATCTTGTCTTTCCTCATCACGAAAATGAAATCGCACAATCCGAGGCTGCCGGATATGGGTTTGCGCAACGTTGGTTACACAACGCATGGGTAACGCAATCAGGTGAAAAAATGTCAAAGTCGCTTGGAAACACTTTGCAGGTTCATGAAATTCTAAAGTCATTCCGCGGTATCGAGTTGCGTTGGTATTTAGGTAGCGCGCATTACAGGTCGATGCTTGAATATTCACCAGAGGCTTTGCAAGAAGCAGCGGTCAACTTTAAGCGCATCGAAAACTTCTTGAATCGCGCAACCGAACTAGTTGGTGCTAAGCCAACGCCACGCATTAACGCCGAATTTACCGACGCAATGAATGATGATTTAGCGGTACCTGCGGCACTAGCGACGATCAGTGAAAACCTGCGTTTAGGCAATCAAGCAATTACAGATAATGACATCGCTGCTATTTCTAAAAATGCTGATGAAATTCGTGGAGCGTTAGAAGTACTAGGTTGTGACCCATTTGATGAAGCATTTGAGACATTTGGCGGCTCTGACCTATCCGAAGCGTTAGATGGCGTCATCACATTAGCTCTTGCAGAGCGTGCATCTGCTCGTGAGCGCAAGGATTTCGCTGCTTCAGATGCAATCCGTGATGGGCTTGCTGCTTTAGGAATTACAATTGAGGACACTGCTCAAGGGCCTCGCTGGTCTATTAATTAATTACTGAAACGAGATCTGATCATGGCTGGCAATTCATCCCGCAAAGGCGCTATTCGCCAATCAAAAAAGGGACCATCTGCCGGTACCGGTGGAAATAACAAGCGACGCCTTGAAGGAAAAGGACCAACGCCAAAAGCCGAAGATCGTCCGTATCACGCAGCTGCAAAGCGCAAGAAAGCTGCGGAGAAAAAAGAAACTCGTTCCCCTCGCATTCCCAAAGGTGATCGTCCTCGTGGCGAAATTGTTGCAGGACGTAATGCAGTTCTCGAAGCACTGCGCGAAAATGTCCCTTCGACAGAATTATTGGTTGCGCGCAGTATCGATGTTGATGATCGCGTTGCCGAAAGCCTAAAGCTAGCTCTGCACCATGGATTATCAATTCGCGAAGCACACCGTGCCGAAGTTGAAGGTATTTCACCTAATAGCCAAGGAATCATCCTTGCGATTAAGCCTTTCCAGTATTCAAGTTTTGAAGAAATTATGGAACGCGCAAAGTATCCATCGTTGATCGTTGCATTAGATGGCGTCACAGACCCACGTAACCTTGGCGCAATTATTCGATCTGCCGCTGCATTTGGCGCAGCAGGTGTGATCATGACTGAACGTCGCGCAGCAACAATGACTGCATCTGCATGGAAAGCATCATCAGGTGCAGCTGCGCGTTTGCCTATTGCACAAATTACAAACCTTGCTCGCACAATTGATGCAGCTAAAAAGGCCGGTATGTTTGTTGTTGGTCTTGATGGAGAATCTGATGACATCATCAGCAACATGAAGGTTGCAACAGAACCTTTGATGATTATTGTTGGCTCTGAAGGAAAGGGTCTGGCACGATTGACTAAAGAAAAGTGCGATCTTGTTGTCTCTATTCCAATCAGCACGACGACCGAATCTCTCAACGCGAGCGTTGCAACTTCAATCGCACTGTTTCACGTAGATCAGCAGCGTCGCGCACAGTAGGTAAAAGACCGTGAAATACAACCGTTTTATCGCCATCGGAGACTCATTTACCGAGGGTATGTGCGATGAGAAAAAGTATGGCCAATACCGAGGCTGGGCAGATCGCGTTGCCGATGTTATGGCTGCTCATCAAAACGGTTTTCAGTATGCCAACCTTGCTATCCGCGGTAAGTTGTTAAAGCAGGTTATTGATGAGCAAATTGAACCTGCTATTGCACAAGTTATTGATAAAACAACTTTAATTTCATTTCATGCTGGCGCAAATGATGTTATTCGCCCCAAGTACAACCCCAATGTCACCTTACCAATGTATGCCGAAGCGGTACGAAGAGTCGCAGCCTCTGGTGCAACGGTCATGTTGTTTACAGTTCTTGAAGATAGTGGCAGTACTGGACGCCTTGCTGATTCATGGCAAGCACGATTCAAAGATTTCAATAACAACGTTCGTGCGATGGCAGAAGAAGTAGGTGCGATTCTGTGCGATGCAAATGATGAAGCCGCTTTCAAGGATCCTCGATTTTTAGCATTTGATCGTTTGCATTTAAACCCAATGGGCCATGATCGTGTTGCACAAGCTGTACTAGAAACTATTGAACTTCCATTTGATCCTTCATGGCGTCGACCGTTAGCGCCACAAGAGCCAACTCCACAGTTTGTTAAGTCAGCGATTACGATTGCATGGTTTGTAACATTTGCACTGCCATGGATGTGGCGACGAGCCCGTGGTAAATCATCTGGTGATGGTCGGACATGTAAATATCCAATTGCAATAAATTGGCCGCTACATCACCTAGATTAAATCTGAGTAACAGTCCATTCCCAGGTATGCACCCCAGTTTTGATAATGTACTTATCTAAAGTATCTGGTCCGCACGAAGCAGTACCAAGACCACGATGAGCAGCATCAATATGAACAACAGTGTTTCCGCAGGCTGTAACTTCTACGTCATGCGCAGCATCTGCTAATTCTGCATCTCTGTTAGGCGTAACAGAGACCTGAGCGGGTTTACCCATTGCAAAGCGCAACCCATTGCCAGCTGCGTTTGTGACTTCAAACCAGCGCACAGCAGCATGTCCACCATTTTCTTGCGGACGAACATATGGAATGTACTGAGCAGCAACTGTTGAAACAAAACGTCCAATTCGACCAATCTTGCGATCTGGGTATGACTCATGTGAACCAGTACCAAAGTAGACAAGATCACTTAAGGAACCATCAAGTTCAAATAATGTTCCAACACGCGCAAGATCATCAAAAGCTTTAGGGATAGTGACAGATTCTTTAACAGTAAATCCACCAACTACTGGTGTGATCAATTGAGTGTGCTTGAAAGAAACACCAGTACTTGTTTCCCACGTAGTTGCTATTTTGATCGAAGATGAATTCTGTCTGACCACACAATCTGTGCGCGAGATGTCACGAACTCCGTAACGCTCCCACTTGGTTGCAATATGTCCAATACGATCATTATCTGTAGGTGCTCGCCATAACGAAACAGCTGGCGCAACGATTCCGTATGGCAAAACAATTTGTCCATGCTCATCAACTACATCGCCAATATCCTTAGCCTTCTTTGCAGGTGCTAAAGATGTTGAGGGCAACGCAATTTGACTCCAGCCGACTTCTGCCATTGGTAATGCCCATGGAGTAGTTGCTATGCAAACAAGCGAGAATGTGATGAAGCGCTCTCCGCGGGCAGTGCCTTTTGCTAATTTCTTTGATGTAATTTTAAAGTTTGCGCTCTTGCGTGGAGCAACCTTTGGAAGCTTTACAGCTCCACCATCTTGAACAACTCCATCGCAAGTAATTGACCACTGAAGTTGGTATTGACTTAAGTCTTTAAAGAAATTCTTATTAAATATCTTGAATTGACCCGTTGCTGGTTTAACGCCTGTGATGACAGCAGGTGCTGCAATAGCTTTAAATTCATGCATTACAGGCTTAGCTGTGCGGTCTGGGAAAACCATTCCGTCGCAGCAGAAGTTGCCATCATGCTTGGTTTCGCCGTAATCCCCACCGTAGGCATTGCGCTTTGAACCATCGGACATTGTCTGAACAGGACCGTGGTCCCACATCTCCCAGATAAAACCACCCTGCAAACCACGTGTTGATTCAATTACTTCCCAATACTCTGCCAAAGTTCCGTTGCTGTTACCCATTGCATGGGAGTACTCGCACATGATCAATGGACGATCAGCCTTAGGAGATTTTGCATATTCTTTAATTGCATTGATAGCTGGATACATTGGTGCAATCACATCTGTTAATGAATGGCTGCCCATCCAGTTACCGCGGATTCCGCCTTCGTAATGCAATGGGCGTGATGGATCAAAGCTACGAGCAAACGCAGCAGCAGCTTCATGGTTGGTGCCAGCACCTGATTCATTACCCAGTGACCACATGACAACGGATGGATGATGAATATCGCGTTGAACCATACGACCAACACGATCAACAAAAGCTGTTAAGTATCTGGTGTCATTACAGATGGATGAAATAAAAGCATGTGATTCAATATTTGCTTCACCAATAACATAAAAACCAAGTTCGTCACACAAATCCAAAAATGCTGCATCGTTGGGGTAATGAGATGTGCGTACCGCGTTAAAGTTCCAACGCTTGAGTTCGAGCAAATCTTGTCGCATGTCATCGCGGGTTAATACCCGTCCTGTAAAACGATTAAAGTCATGACGGTTGATTCCGTAGAAAATAATTGGTTGCCCATTAACCAAGAAATCTTGACCTTTGATAACAATTGATCTGAAACCAATGCGCTGTTGCGAAACTTCAATCACTGCGCCATTGGGATCAATTAACTCAATATGCAATGTATAAAGATTCGGAACCTCTGCAGACCAAGGATTTACCTTAGGAATTCGAGATTCTAGGAGTACCTTTCCGTGTGGCCAAGGCTCAGTTTCCATGATTGCCGCCTTAGCATCCGCAGGAAGTTTGCCATCCCAGTACTTTCCATGGAAGTAATCATCACTACGCTTTTTAAGATCAGCATCACGTTCGGTCCACTTAGGTGATGCAAAGTTTTTAACTGTCTGTGAAAGATTGGCACTTTTTGTCTTGGGCAACTCGGTAATGGACGCACGCAGTGTGTAGCCATCTGTTGAGAGATCATCAAGGGCGCCAAGGTCGGCTTCAATACTCAAAGTGCCTGTTGTGCCATCTTTTTCTAAACCAGCAACAGATTTGAATCGTTCAATAAATACTTTGTTAGTTGCAAACAACTTAATGGAACGAGTTATTCCGCCATGCCACCACTGATCTTGGTCTTCAATAAATGTTGCATCAGACCACTTTGTAACATCAATTCGAACCACATTGTTTCCGCTTTGGACAAATTGAGTAACATCAAATTCTGCAGCCAATCGTGAATCTTTAGTAAGACCAACCTCTTGCCCATTGATGTAAATAAGTGCAACTGATTCATAACCACCAACCTGCAAAACAATTCTCTTTCCATTCCAGCTTTTTGGCACTTCAAAGTCCCGCTCATAAACACCAGTTGGATTTTCTGCCGGAACAAATGGAGGATGTTCTTCAAAAGGCATCTGAGTGTTTGTGTAAATTGGCCTGTCAAAGAAAACTTCAGATGGCTCCTGCATCGTCCACAAACCAGGGACCGGGATTGACGCCCAACGCTTGCCTAACTTTTCTGTCGGGCTATGCAACAACTGAAAACGCCAGGTGCCATCCAAAGAGATTTGCTCAAAGTGTTCGATGTTGAGCATCGGCAACCGGTTTACAGATGTGGTCTCAGGGCTCATCCAATAGTTGTTCATCACGGGAGGAAGTCTCTCAGGAAATGAGGACAAGCACACCTTCGTTGAGCGTGAAACAAGGGGTTGGTTTGTCTGCAGGATGCTTACTGATTACCTGTTGTTCACCCAATCACGAGAGAATTTGGCCATGAAAATCGAACATCTGACCGACCGAGAGGTTAGTTGGCTTTCATTCGATCAAAGAGTCCTTGAATTGGCCGAAGATCCATCAGTTCCTCTTCTGGAAAGACTTCGATTCCTGGCAATCTCGTCCTCAAATTTAGATGAGTTCTTTATGGTCCGCGTTGCTAGCTTGATGAGCAAAATCGAAAACGATGTGACAGCTGCAAATGTGGCAGGACATAAGCCTAAAGAACTCTTGGCATTAATCAGCACAAAGGTAAATGAGCTTGTTAATCGTCAATCCAAAACCTTGAATGATGAAATCTTGCCAGAGTTACAGAAACATGGCATCGAATTTGTTAAGTGGGAAGATCTTGATGAGACTGAAAGCACATATGTTGCACGATTATTTCAGGATCGAATTTTCCCGGTTCTGACTCCGTTGGCTGTTGATCCAACTCATCCATTCCCATATATCTCAGGTTTATCACTCAACCTTGCTGTGATGGTTAAGAACCCAGCAACACACGAAGAGTTTTTTGCTCGCGTAAAGGTTCCAGAAATTTTGCCACGCTTTATTGCAACAGCAAAGGTTGGATCAACCAGATTCCTAGCCCTTGAAGATCTGATTGCAATTCATTTACAAGAATTGTTCCCAGGAATGACGATTGAAGACCACTACACATTCCGTGTAACTCGAAATCAAGATATCGAATTAGATGAAGATGAGGCAGAGGATTTACTGCTGTCATTAGAGCAAGAGCTATTGCGCCGCCGATTTGGGCCTCCAGTACGTCTTGAAATCGAATCAGGAGTCGATGAGGTTTTGGTTTCAAAACTTGGATCAGAACTTGGTATTGGCCCAGAAAACATTTTTCATGTCACCGCACCGCTAAATTTGACTTCACTTCATAAAATCGCAGATCTAGATTTCTCAGAGCTAAAGTTTGAACCCTTTAGATCACGCACCGCTAAAGCCTTGTCTGAAGTGGATTCTGAAGATAGCGACCTATTTTTTGCAGCGATTCGTCAAGGTGAAATTCTGCTTCACCACCCCTATGAATCATTTACTTCATCGGTTGTGCACTTCTTAGAAAACGCTGCAACAGACCCACATGTATTGGCAATCAAGCAAACCTTGTATCGCACATCCGGTGACTCACCAATTATTGAAGCTTTAATTGAAGCAGCAGAGGCTGGCAAGCAAGTTGTCGCTGTAATCGAAATCCGAGCACGATTTGATGAACAAGCAAATGTTCGTTGGGCGCGCAAACTTGAAGCAGCAGGTGTGCACGTTGTGTATGGATTAATGGGGCTAAAGACTCATGCAAAACTTTCGTTAGTTGTGCGTGATGAACCACAAGGTATTCGACGATATTGTCACTTAGGTACAGGTAATTACAATCCAAAGACAGCACGCATGTATGAAGATTTAGGAATTCTCAGTGCAGATGTTGAATTAACCGAAGATCTGACTCGTCTGTTTAATCAACTTTCTGGGTTTGCTCCACAATCGACGTATTCACGATTGCTAGTTGCGCCTCGTACATTGCGATCAGGGCTGATTGAACGCATTGACCGAGAAATTGAACATGCAAAGAATGGAAGGCCTGCAGGAATTCAATTTAAACTGAATTCAATTCTGGATGAATACTTTGTTTCTAAGTTATATGAAGCATCGCAAGCCGGTGTGAAGATTGAATTATTAATCCGTGGAATTTGTGCCGTACAACCAGGCATCAAGGGTATTTCAGAGAACATAACTGTTAAATCAATTTTGGGACGCTTCCTTGAGCATTCTCGTATTTATCACTTTGTTAATGGCGGGGATGATGAATACTGGATTGGTAGCGCCGATCTGATGGGCAGAAACCTTGATCGACGTGTTGAAAGCCTTGTTCTAATACAAAGAAAGGAGCATCAGACACGTTTGCAGGACCTACTTCACCTGGGTCTTTCTGATGAAACTTCTTCGTGGCAGCTGAACGAAACCACATGGACCCGCCCAACGAAAAAAGGATTAATAAATGTCCACGCAACCCTTATCGATCATTATTCAAAGGATCGGTAAGTGGAAGAACAAGTGATTCAGGCTGCAGGTGCGGTTTTGTGGCGCCGTCTAAGCGATGACCTTCTTCAAGTAGCTTTGATTCATAGACCTCGTTATGACGATTGGTCTTTTCCAAAAGGCAAAGTTGAAATTGGCGAATCTGAAATAAGTTGCGCTTTCCGCGAAGTGCTAGAAGAAACCGGATATGAAACTGTCTTTGGTCCCGAACTATGCAAAGTGGAATACCTTGTTGGTGAAACAACTAAAACAGTTAGATATTGGTCTGCCCAAGCAATTGGTGACGCCAAAGGTGTTATGGATGTAGAAGAAGTAGATCAACTAATTTGGGTAACGGTTGCAGATGCTTATGACAAAGTTTCTCGTGAAGGCGATAAGGAAGTATTAAAGAACTTTGAAAAATTTGGAACAGACACGATTCCACTAGTTCTTTTACGTCATGGCAAAGCAATTGCACGGGAAGAATGGGAGGGCGACGATGGTGATCGCCCACTTGCTCAGTTAGGCCAAATTCAATCAATACGAATGTTGGCACGTTATTTACCATTTGCGATTACCGAGATCCATACCTCTGATGCGGTTCGGTGCTACGAAACAGTTGCACCGATGGCACGTTCATTGTCCCTAGATATGATTTATTGGACCGAGCTGAGTGAATATGCCTTTGAAAAAGATAAAAAAGCTGCAATTAATGTAGTCAATGACATCATTGAGAATGAAGCACACGCACTTGTATGTGGCCATAATCCAGTTATTCCTGGCATTGTTGCAAAATTCATAGGTAAGAAGAACTTCAAAGAGTTAGATCATGGATTGATGCCGGGTGAAGCATTTATTCTGCATCACCGTGATGGTGAAGTTATTGCAATTGACTGGATGCCAGCACCCGACGCTTAGTCGCTCAGCCAATCTAAACGGCGTAAAAGAATGCCTTCACGCAACGCCCAAGGACAAATTTCAGCCTCATCCACATCTAACCTGTCCATAACAGCAAGTGCCACAATTCCACCGGCAACAATTTGCTGTGCACGGTTAGCTGAAACTCCAGGTAATTCTGCGCGCGATTTGTTATTCATTTCTATGAGTCGTGGCATTGCAGAGTTGAGTGACTTTCGCTCAATAAACTTTGGGTTGTCGCCATACCATTGAGCACAAATACGTGCCAAAGTTCTAAAGGTTTTACTTGTTGCAACAAAATGATCTGCATCGTGAGACTTTAAAGCGTTAGGCATCGAATCTCTAAGCACTTCTTCTGCATGCCTTTCAAGACCCTTAATACCTTTTGCACTATATGGATCACCGTTTAAGTATTCTCGAGTTAAGCGAGCTGCTCCTAGTGGCAAAGAAATTGTTGCTTCAGGATTTTCATCGACTCCGCTTGCAATTTCTAGGGATCCACCACCAATATCTAGTACAAGTAATTTTCCAGCAGACCAACCTAACCATCGACGCACAGCCAAGAAAGTCATTGAGGCTTCATCATCACCGTTCAAGACTTGCAGATCTATCTCATACTTTTTATTGATGTCGGCGATTATTTGGGCACCGTTGTTAGCTTCGCGTAAGGCAGAGGTTGCAAAAGCCAAGATCTCATCAGTTTCATTGACTCGCGCATGGGCGACAGCTTCTGCAATCGCATCGTTGAGCAGTTGTATCCCACCTGCCGAAATAGCTCCAGAAATATCCAGGTATTCAGTCAAGCGAAGTTCAACTTTGTAATTAGTTGTAGGTGTTGGTCGCGCTCCTGGATGGGCATCCATAACTTGAAGGTGGATGGTGTTTGAACCCACATCTAGAACGCCTAATCTCACAAGGACAACCTACCCTGAGCGCGCAGCCAGAGTCCGATTTCAAGTTTTGCGCTTCGACTGTCATAATTGCGGCTGCTGAATTCGAGGAAACTTGAAGAGCAGGCCTCTCTAGCTCAGTGGTAGAGCAGCGCACTTGTAATGCGCAGGTCGTCAGTTCAATCCTGACGGGGGGCTCCGGTATGAATCCGGGGAGGAGTTGAAATGTCTGATAACTCCTTTCCGCATGATTCTTTTTCTGCAGAATTAGCAGCTAATGATGAATACATCAAAACCTTTAAATACTCAGGGTTAACTGGAGTTGCTCAAAAAGGTTTAGCAATTGTTACCTGCATGGATTCACGTATCAATCCACTTTCTGTCATGGGAATGAATTCAGGAGACGCGAAGATCTTGCGTAATGCTGGCGCTCGCGTGACTGAAGACGTTTTACGTACATTGGTGTTAGCTACATATTTATTGGGTGTTAAGAAAATCCTGGTTATGCCTCATACAAATTGTCGAATGGCTTCTGCAGAGGAAGCAGACATTCATGAATATATCGAGAAAGAGTTTGGCGTAGATACGCGCTCTCTTGAGTTTAGAACTGTGAAGGATCAGGAAGCAGCGCTAGCGATCGATGTGAATCGAATTCGCTCCTTCCCATTCCTCAACAAGGATGTTGTAGTGGGCGGAGCGATTTATGATGTTGCGACAGGAAAAATTACTCCGGTTGATTGCTAATTCGTCTAATTGGATCTCGCGTTTGTGGGTAGGTCAGATCTTCTAAGAATTGCATTATGTTAGCCAACATTAAGGCTGGTTTTTCTTTTACTAGCCCGTGTGAAGTTCCAGGAATTATTGCTAACTGCCCCAGAGGCAAAGCCTCATATAAAGAAATTGTGTGATCATGCTTTATGACATCATCATCACCTGCCATAACTAATACAGGGCACTGAATTGATGCGATATCAGAAAGAGCTATGTCTGGCTCAGTTCTCCAAATTTGGTTCATCCGAATGATTTTTTCTAGAAGAGTATGGGGTGCATCTGGACTAATTAAGTTGTATTCAGCCTGATCACCTTCACTGACAAATGCTTCTGTAAAATCCTTTAGTGGTGCGCTGAAATGATAATTTGCACCAATTGCAACAATTGATTTAACTAAGTCTGGACGCTGTATCGCAACCATTAAAGCAATTATTCCACCATCGCTGTAACCAATTAAGTGTGCTGGTTCCTTTACTACCTCTTCCAAGTATGAAATTGCTTCTTTTGCCTGAAAATCAAAGTGCAGACTGCCTGTGCGATCTCCTGTAAAACCGTGCCCAGTTCTGTCGTAGGCATAAACATGAAAATCATTTTCAAGTGCAGGAACTAGCAAATAATCCCAACTAGAGGTTTTACTTAAACCACCATGAAGTAAAACAACAGCTTCGCCATCGTTTTCCCATTCGTAACAGTAAAGATCATGACCATCGACCTTTAAATATTCAGGCATTACTGCGAATCCATAATGTGACGGTTACCGCGATCAAAGGTTAAATAGTTATAGGTCCAGTCAGCCATAGTGCCAATTTTATTGCGCCCACCTAATAGATAAAACAGATGAAGCCACAACCAGGCATACCAGGCTGGAATACCAGTCATCCGAAGGTTTTTAACTTCAACGATTGCTTTGTGGCGACCAATAGTTGCCATGGATCCTTTATCAAGATATTTAAATGGCTTGAGAGCTTGGCCGGCAGCGATTCTTTTGATTTGGTGGGCAACATGTCGACCTTGCTGCAACGCAACAGGAGCAACCATCGGCAACATCCGCCCATTTTCTCCAACAAAACCTGCGATATCTCCGATTGCAAAAATGTGTGGGTAGTTCTTCACTTGCAATGTATTCTCAACATCAATGCGCGTATTGATTAAAGGCAAATTCAATTTCGCACCTGTTGGTTCGCCCTTTACGCCTGCAGCCCAGATTGTTACCTCTGAGGCAATCTTGCTGCCATCGCTAATTTCAATACTGCGAGGTTTAATTTCTTTTACAGCAGTATTTAAGTGAACTGTTACCCCAAGTTTTTCGAGATCCTTTTTACCGTGGGCAGAGAGTTTTTCTGAAAACATTGGCAAAATTCTTGGTCCAGCTTCAATCAAATTGATTTTTACGTGTGCTGCTGCATGTTGCTGATCATGCTTTAGCGGACCACGAACAAGTTCAGCAAATGCGCCAGCCATCTCGACACCGGTGGGTCCACCGCCAACAATTGAAATTGAAAATATAGTTTCATCTTCAAAGCGGCACAGATCTTCAAATCGTCGCAGAACTTCGGCACGGATGGCCAAAGCCTCATGAACACTTTTCATTCCAAGTGCATGCTCAAAAACCCCGGGAACTCCGAAATCTGCCGTTGCAGAACCTAGTGCTACAACAAGGTAGTCAAATTCTAAAACTTCGCTGCTGTCCAATTTAACAGACTTGTTTTTGTGATCGACAGCAATTGGTGATCCCATTCGAAATTTCACACCAGTTTTACGTAACGCGCCTCGGACTGGGTGGGCAACATGGTCTGCAGCTAATCCTGCTGTAGATACCTGATACAAAAGTGGCAGAAAAGTTTGAAAGTTATGGCGATCAACGACAGTTACATCGGCAAAATCAGCCATCTTGCGGGCTGCAGTTAACCCGCCGAAACCGGCACCCAAAATTACTACCCTTGGTTTTTGGAGTGTCTTTTGCATGGGTTAAGTCTAGGCTTCTCAGCATGAACACGCACATTGGAGACCGTACCTTTCTCGTCACAGGGGCATCTGGATATGTTGGTGGTCGGTTAGTCCGCGCACTCATTGATGACAAAGAAAATGTTCGAATACTGGTTCGCGATAAGAACAAAATTATGGGTCAACCGTGGGCACCATTGGTTGATATCTGCGAAGGAAGTGCAGAAAACTTCACGGATTTACAAAGCGCTTTAGAAGGCATTCACACAGCGTTTTACTTATTGCATTCGATTAACTTAGGTCCGCACTTTGATGAAATCGAAAGCGAAATGGCTCGTAACTTTGCCAAGGCTGCCGAACAAGCTGGCGTATCTCAAATTATTTATTTGGGTGGAATCGCAAATGATGTAAACATCAGTAAACATCTTGCATCTCGTGCCATGACAGGTAGCTCACTTGCCACCACATCTGTTGCTGTTCTAGAACTTCGTGCAGGCATCATTATTGGATCCGGTTCTGCCAGTTTTGAAATGTTGCGCCATTTAACCCACCGACTTCCGATCATGACTACGCCTAAATGGGTGATGAACAAAACGCATCCCATCGCAATTCGTGATGTTCTGTATTACTTAAAGGGTGCAGCGCATTTAGAAAAGCCAGTCAACAAAGTCTTTGATATTGGTGGCCCCGAAGTCTTGTCATATGCAGACATGATGCAAAAGTTTGCAAAGCTATCTGGATTAAAAAAGCGCTGGATCATTAGAGTTCCTGTTCTTACCCCAGGGCTTTCTAGTTTGTGGATTGGCTTAGTAACTCCAGTTCCAACCGCACTGGCCCGCCCACTTGTTGGTTCGCTAATTAGCGAAGTTGTTGCAGACCCTGCAAAAAGTATTGATGGACTTATTCCAAAACCTGCCGAAGGATTGATTGATGTTGAATCAGCGATTTCATTAGCGCTGTCAAAAATCACTACTCATAACGTTGAAACTCGTTGGTCTGATGCAACTATGCCAACTGCACCATGGCAAAAGGCACAAGGAGATCCAGATTGGGCTGGCGAAATGGTTTTGCGCGATCGTCGCGAACGCATCACCGACGTTCCAGCAGAGCAGGTATGGCGGCAGGTCGAACGCATTGGAGGAGACAACGGATGGTTTGGCTCTGATTTGCTGTGGTGGGCTCGCGGCGTTTTGGATCGATTCATAGTTGGAGGCGTTGGATTGCGCCGCGGTCGCCGCGATCCTGATTTCTTACGCGTTGGAGAAAGTTTAGATTTTTGGCGAGTAGAAGAGTTAGAACCAGGTCGCAGGTTAAAGCTGTATGCCGAAATGGTTTTGCCAGGTAAAGCGTGGCTGGAATTTACAGTTACACGCGAATACGGAAAGACGAAGATTGTGCAAGAGGCAACTTTTAACCCACGCGGGTTAGGTGGCCAGTTGTATTGGTATGCGATCTCACCACTTCACCTATTTGTTTTTCCAACGATGATTAGAAATATAGTTAAGAAGGCAAGAATCAATGCATGAGTTCACACCTGCAGTAGAAGAACTTGCTGCAGAGATTTTGAAGTACAGCTTGGAACGTTTAAGAGATGACCCACCACTTGATGGACCTCGATCTGCAGAAGATTTGTTCAACGAGGTAGGCAACACAATTACCGCAAAGGGTTTGGGCGGACATCACGCATTGGAAGTTTTTACAAATGTGTTAGCAAAAGCTTGTATATCAACGGATCATCCACGCAACCTTGCATTTATTCCATCAGCACCTAGTGAGTACGCAAACCTTTTTGATTTAGTTGTTGGTGCAAGTGCCTTATACGGCGGGTCATGGCAAGAAGGGGCCGGTGCAGTCTTTGCTGAAAACCAAGCTATTCAATGGTTAATTGATTTAGCGGGACTTCCTGCATCTGCCGGCGGTGTCTTTGTACAAGGTGGAACAATTGGCAATCTCTCTGCACTTGTTGTTGCTCGGGCCGAAGCGCGAAAGAAACATGCCAATCCAGAGCGTTGGGTAATCGCCTGCAGCGAAGAGGCACATTCATCCATTGCTTCTGCAGCAAATGTCATGGATGTAGATGTATTAAAGGTTTCCGTTGATGAAACTGGCAAACTTCAAGGAGCACAAGTTGCCGCTGCAATTGATCAATTACATGCAACCACAAACAAGCGTGTCTTTGCAGTTGTTGCAACATCTGGCACAACAAACCTAGGAATCATTGATGATCTCAAGGGAATTGGAAATGCC
>WLCR01000060.1 GCA_009705235.1 Actinomycetota bacterium
AGGGCGATTACATTCACACACACAACATGAGGAGTTATCGATGGGAAGCAAGCCGCGCTTAACTGGATACCGCCGCGAAAACGGCACTATGGGTATCCGCAATCACGTAATTATTTTGCCTCTCGATGACCTTTCAAATGCAGCTGCAGAAGCTGTAGCAAAAGTGATTCCAGGCACGATGGCACTACCGCATGCCTTTGGCCGTCTGCAGTTTGGTGAAGATCTTCAATTAACTTTTGACACATTAATCGGAACTGGCGTAAACGCTAACGTTGCCGCAGTTGTTGTTATTGGTATCGAACCAAAGTGGACACAACGCGTTGCTGACGGAATTGCAAAGACTGGAAAGCCAGTTGCAGCATTTTCAATCGAAGGCAAGGGTGACCTACAAGTTATTCAGGAAGCTAGTCGTGTAGCAGCAATGTTCCTTCAAGATGCATCAGGTCTTGTTCGCACAGAAGCTGAAATGGGCGACATGATCATGTCAATCAAGTGCGGAGAATCAGATACAACATCTGGTCTTGGTTCTTGCCCAACAACTTCAGAAGCAGTAGACCGTTGGGTTGAAGCTGGTGGAACTGTTTTCTTTGGTGAAACTTCAGAGCTGACAGGTGGAGAACATCTAATTGCAGAACGATGCATTGATGCAGCAACTCGTGATTTGTTCCAGCTTACATATGACAACTACATCAAGGTTATTGAAGCCACTGGTGCAAACCTGCTTGGTTCACAGCCAACTCAAGGAAATATTGCTGGTGGCCTAACGACTATTGAAGAAAAGGCACTTGGAAACATTGCAAAGACTGGATCAGTTCCAGTTGTTGGTGTTCTAAAGCCTGCAGAAATGCCTAATCCAGCTAACCCTGGTTTGTATTTTATGGATTCTTCATCGGCTGCAGCAGAGTGCGTAACTCTGATGGCCGCTGGTGGCGCAGTAATCCACTTGTTCCCAACAGGACAAGGAAACGTTATCGGCAACCCAATCGTTCCGGTGTTGAAGCTAACTGCAAATATCAAGACCGCGAAGTCAATGTCTGAGCACATCGATCTTGATGTTTCTGGAGTCCTTCGTTATGAATACGATATGACTAAGGCTGGCGACATGATGATGGATGTCATATATGACACTGTTAATGGTCGTCTATGTAAGGCTGAAGTTATGGGCCACCGCGAATTCACATTCACGAAGTTGTACATCTCTGCCTAATGATTCTTATCTCTGAAGATGTATGGGGAACTCCCTTCCAAAAACTGGAAGGGAGTTTTCCCATTACTCGTAATGATGATTTGTGGAGTAACCCTGAAGAACTTAAATCTTCACTAAAAGATGTAACTGCATTAGTAGTTCGCAATAGAACAAAAGTAACTGCAGATGTTATTGCCGCGGCGCCTAAGCTAAAAGTTATTGCTAGAGCTGGTGTTGGTTTAGACAATATTGACATTAATGCTGCAGATGCTGCAGGTGTAGTAGTAGTTGCAGGTCTTGGTGCCAACGCGGTCAGCGTTGGTGAATTAACTCTTGGTTTAGCCCTAGCTTTATTAAGAAATGTTCCGGGCCATGATGTGGCAACACGCGACGGTGGATGGGTTCGTACACCTGGTAGAGAATTGTCAGGACTTACCTGGGGACTACTTGGGTGCGGTGCGACAGGTCTTGCAACGGCAAAGCTTTTGCAAGGCTTCGGATGCCAAGTTGTTGGATATGACCCTTACGCAAAGAATCTTTCTGGTGTCGAGCTAACTACATTTGAAGATGTTCTAAAGCGCAGTGATGTAGTAAGTATTCACATGCCTTCAACAGCAGAAACAAATGGAAGCATTAACGCTGCATCACTTGCTTTGATGAAACCAGATGCGATCATCGTCAATGTTGGCCGTGGCGAAGTGATTAATGAGGCTGATTTGATGACAGCCCTGAGGGCTAAAACCATTGCTGGGGCAGCACTTGATGTGCGTGCCCAAGAGCCTCCGGTTAAGGGCGACATGGAAGAGATTCCAAACTTGATTCTAACTCCGCATGTGGCTGGCATTACTAAAGAAAGCCAACTGCGAATCAATCAGATTTTGACCTCTAACATTGAATTAGTTCTAAACTCAAAGCCTGCTACTCACGCAGTGGGGGCTTTAAAGGAAAGTAGCAACTAAATGCCTCAGTTAACCGTTGGTGCTGCAATTGTAAAAGCGACCTCCTTGTTAGAAGCAGCAGGAGTTCCTGCACAAGAGGCAGCAACGACTGCTCGTTGCATAGTTGCAAGTGATCGATGGGGAATTGGCAGTCATGGTTTGATGCGTTTGCCTTTTTATCTTTCACGTTTACAGGCTGGTGGAATTAAGGCAGATGCAGAGTTGAAGATAGTTACAGATTTACCAAGTCTGGTTGTCTTTGATGGCGATGATGGATTAGGTCATTGGCAACTCCAGAAAGCATCAGAAATTGCAGCAGAACGTGCGATGGTAAACGGAATCGCAGCAGTTGGTGTTGGACGCTCTAATCACTGTGGTGCTTTAGGTATCTATGTATGGCCAATGATTAATCGCGGATTAGTAGGAATTGCATTTAGTACTGGACCAGCCGTTATGCCACCATGGGGTGGAAATAAAGCTTTACTATCGACTTCTCCAATTGCAGCAGGTATTCCAACAAATCCTCCAACGGTTGTTGATTTAGCAACGAGCGCAGTTGCTCGTGGAAAAATTCAAGCAAAAGCTCAGGCAGGAGCCGAATTAGAACCTGGTTGGGCATTTACAAAAGATGGCGCACCAACCACAGATGCCAAGGAAGCACTTGCAGGAATGCTTGCACCATTAGGTGGCGTCAAGGGTTACGCTGTTGCTGTTCTTGTTGAATCACTAACCGGAATGTTGATTGGTCCAACTCTTGCCAAGAATATTCCAGATATGTTCGCTGCTAGCCAAGATGCCTTGCCACAACAGATTTCACATTTTGTCATCGCAATCGATGCGGCCAAATTATCTGTTGATGGCGCTAATAATCGCACCAATGAGTTTGTTTCTGAGGTCGGTGCAGCAGGTGGACGCCTTCCGGGTGCCAACCGCGTTAATCCAGAAAAGCTCAATCTTGATGATGAAATAACCATCACCGATCAAGTCTTTTCACAACTGGGTTTCTAGATGGTTAAAAGCTACGCACCAGGCTTTGGTTTAATTGGCTTATTGGTTGCAATTGCATTTCAAATTAATCAAATGCAATCGGCAATTAGTCCACTTGCATTGTGCGTTGCTTTTGGATTTATGGTTGCAAATTTTGCACAGTGGCCAGCATTTGCAGCTCCTGCTACAAAGATTTCAAGCAAGACTATTATGCGTATTGGTGTTGCATTGTTAGGCGCACAAGTAAGTGTTGTTTCTCTAAAGGAAATTGGCTTAAAGGGCGTGATCACAGTTGTGATCGTTGTAACCTTTACGATTTTTGGAATTCTCGGACTGTCTAAGTTGTTTAAGATGTCTGGAGAACTTGGACTTCTGATTGGAGTTGGATTTGGTGTTTGCGGTGCAACCGCTGTTGCTGCCATCAAGCCACAAACTCGCGCTACTGAAGAAGAGACTTCTTATGCAATCGGTCTGATCTCTTTGTGCGGGACACTTTCTATTTTCATGTTGCCATTGATTGGCCATGCGCTCAACCTAGATACTCGAGAGTTCGGTGCATGGGCAGGTGCAGCAGTACATGATGTCGGACAGGTAGTAGCAACAGCATCTGTATGGGGTGATGATGCAGACAAGTACGCAATCGTTGTAAAACTTTCGCGCGTTTGCTTACTTGCTCCAATTGTTTTGATTTTATCTATTCGACACCGTCGTTGGTTAACCTCGCAAGGTAAGCAAGAGGTTGCAACTGCGAAGGTTCCTTTGATTCCATACTTTGTTCTTGGATTTATCGCCGTTGCAACACTAAATAACACCGTTCAAATTAGTGAAGGTTTACATGACGCGATCGTTTTGATCAGCAAGTTGATGTTGGGAGCTGGTTTAGTTGCGCTGGGTTCAGGAGTTAGATGGAAGGCGATCCGGGCCATCGGCCCTCGCCCAATGGCAATGGGAATGCTGGCCTGGGTGATTGTGGCTGGTGTTGCCTTGGCTGCCGTCCAAATAACCGGACTTTGACATATACCCCCAGGGGTATGATAAGTTTACCTTAGGCACTAAATCTAAGGAGATAAACCATGTGTTCACCAGTAACGTGCAATGTATGTAAGAAATTCACTTGGTCAGGATGCGGTCAACATATTGAAGAAGCGCTGGCTGGAGTCGCTGAAGCAGATCGTTGTAAGTGCTAATTATGGCTACTAAAAAAATTGCTCATGTTCTCTCAGATGAAGAACAGATTGAAGCAATATCAAAGAGAATTAAGCGTGCCCAAGGTCAACTAGGCGCTGTTGCTCGCATGCTCGAAGAAGGTCGCAACTGCGAAGAGATTGTGACTCAAATGTCTGCTGTCTCAAAAGCTGTAAATACAGCTGCCTTTACGTTGATTTCAGCAAGCCTTAAAGAGTGCATTGTCGAAGGTAAGAACAACTCTGAAGCCGTTACCGCTCAGCTTCAAAAACTATTTTTAAGTCTGGCATAGGGATGCGCGTAATCATTATTGGAGGCGTTGCTGGGGGAATGTCAGCGGCAACACGTTTGCGTCGCCTCGATGAATCCGCGGAGATTATTGTTCTTGAGAAGAGCGGGCACGTTTCATATGCAAACTGTGGGTTGCCTTACTACGTTGGTGGAGTAATTGAAGAGGAAAAAGATCTGTTGTTGCAGACTCCAGCCAGCCTTCACGCACGTTTTCGATTAGATGTTCGAGTAAGTACCGAAGTCCTTGCGATTAATCCAAGTAAAAAGATGGTTGCTGTAAAGAATTTGATAACTGGCGAAACCTCTGAGCTGGATTATGACAAGTTGATTCTTAGTCCAGGGGCGTCACCTGTAGTTCCGCCGATTCCAGGAATTGAACGTGGAATGACTTTACGCACCGTAGAAGATGTAGAGAAAATTGCAGCAAGTGTTGGCAAGAAGCCAGCCAGTGCTCTAGTTATCGGTGGCGGATTTATTGGTGTTGAAATCGCTGAAAATCTTGTTCATCGCAATATCCCAACCGCCCTTGTTGAAGCAACAGATCAAGTGCTAATGCCATTAGATCCTGAGCTTGCAACCTTAGTTGCACAGGAAATGCGCTCACACGGCGTTGATCTTCGTCTTGGCTCCAGCGTTGTAAAGATTTCATCTGACTCCGTGGAACTAGCCAATGGTGAGGTTTTACCTGCCGAAATTGTTATCTTGGCAATCGGTGTTCGTCCAGAGATTGGATTAGCAAAGGCAGCAGGCCTTGACATCGGTACACGTAATGGAATTAAAGTCGATGATTTTAATCGCACCAGTAATCTTGATATCTACGCAGTAGGAGATGCAGCTGAAAAGACCGATGCGCTTGATGGAAATGCAACTCTTGTCCCCTTGGCAAACCTTGCTAACCGCCATGGTCGTGTAGTTGCAGATCACATATGTGGCTTAAAAGTGCGACCGGTAAAAACTATTGGCACCGCCATCGTTAAAGTTTTTGATTTAATGATTGCAACAACTGGATGGAATGAGAAGAGATTGATGGCGTCAGATCGCCCTCATCAGGCTATCCACATCCACCCTAATTCACATGCTGGTTATTACCCAGATGCAAAGCAAATGACTTTGAAATTAATCTTTGATCCAAAGAGTGGTGAAATACTTGGAGCACAGGGTGTCGGAATAGAAGGCGTTGATAAACGCATTGATGTGATTGCAACTGCAATGCGCGGAGAGATCACTGCACCAGAGCTAGCCGATTTGGAACTTGCATATGCGCCACCATTTGGTTCAGCCAAGGACCCTGTAAACATGTTGGGGTATGTAGCTGAAAATGTCTTGTCAGGTGTATCAAAGGTTGCGCAGTGGCATGAGATTGATGAGTATCGTGAAAAAGGTTACGAGCTGCTCGATGTTCGATCTGAGGCTGAATGTGGTCGAGGGATTATTCCTGGAGCTATCAACATTCCAGTTGATGAAATCCGTGATCGGCAATCAGAATTAAAGAACAAAAATCTTTTGGTTAATTGCCAAGTCGGACTGCGTGGCCACACGGGCTCGATGCTTCTAAGAGAACTTGGATTTAATGCAGTAAATCTTGATGGTGGTTATCTAACGTGGATCAATTCGCCTGCTGGAGCTAATGAGAAAAGAGAAGTGAATGTGTAGCAGAACTACCTGTCGTAAATGTGGAAAGCCTTCATGGTCAGGTTGTGGCCAGCACATTGAAATTGCGCTCAAAGGTGTGACTAAAAAGGATCGTTGCCAGGGCCATGCCAACGACCCCAAGGGGCCTGGCCTTTTCAGCAAAATTTTCGGTAAAAAGGGTTAAACACGCTCAAATTTTCCCGCACCTGCAAGTAAACGTCACCGAATCGTTACCCGAATATCCTGTTATTTGAGCGTGCTCGAGCGTAGATTTCACAGCGTCCAAAGGCTTTGACCCCTCAAAACCTGATGACCTTCGAAGGCTCAACATAAGAGAAAAGGACAATGATGTCAGATCTAAATAATGGCATTTCCCGCCGCTCAGTACTTAAGGGTGCTGCAGTTGGTGGTCTCGGACTAGCAGCAGGTGGATCACTTCTTGCTGGTTGCGGAGATAAAGCAACAGGACCTCTTGCATACGGTGCACGTTCCGTAGATGCGGGTCCAACAGCACAGAACGAAGCTTTGATTGCTGCATACACAGCAAAG
>WLCR01000061.1 GCA_009705235.1 Actinomycetota bacterium
GTCAGTGAGTGCTGAGATGTCACCGGCCCAAAGGCTGGTGCAGGAGAAATCTTACCTGAGCGTGAGCGTGGAAATTACCGCCCAATTAGGCGCAAGGCTCCCCAAGCGGTGATGCGAAGGACCGCTTCCAGGGCAATAGCAAAGGACATTTTGCTCTTTCCTTGGGCCCTTTCAATAAAAGTTATGGGAACTTCGGCGATGGATCCCCCTCGAGAAATTGCTCGCCGAGTCATCTCGATTTGAAAGCAGTATCCCTCGCTTCGGATAGTTGAAATTTCCATATTCTTCAAAAGTGCAGATGTATAGATTCGAAATCCCGATGTTGTGTCTTTAACTCTGAGCGACAATAGTAAATTTGCATACTTGTTCGCGGACTTAGATAAGTACTCTCGAAATTTACTCCAGTTTTCAATAGAGCCATCAGACACCCAACGAGAGCCAATCAATAGATCGGCTGAGCCAATCCACTCCATCATTTTCTTTAAATCTTTAATCTGGTGGGATCCATCAGCATCCATTTCAATGATGTAGGTATATCCACGTTCAATTGCAATTGAAAATCCTGTGCGATAGGCGCTCCCTAAACCTTGCTTTCCTTCACGTTCAATAACTTCGATATTGTGCTTTCTAACAATGTCAGCTGTACCGTCAGGAGAACCATCATCGATTACCAGAACGTCGAGATCTAGATTCTTTAATCCATCCAGAATTTTCCCGATACTTTCAGATTCGTTATATGTTGGAATTACAACTAAGGCCGCTCTCATGCGCGTGGGTGTGCTTGCTTGAATACCTTTTGAAGGCGTTCAGTAGATACATGTGTGTAAATCTGTGTTGTGGCAAGTGATGCGTGCCCCAAAATTTCCTGCACCGTGCGCAAATCCGCACCACCTTCGAGCAAATGAGTTGCTGCTGAATGTCGCAAAGCGTGTGGCCCCATTCGCTCAATTCCTTCCACGGCTTGTAACGCGACGTATACAACTGTTCTAACTGTACGTTGGTCAATTCGTTTTCCCCGAACACCCAGAAAGACTGCATTTTCGGATTGAGCATTCTTCACTGAATCTCGCCCATCTTTCAGCCAAAGTTTGAGAGCTTTCATCGCAGGATTACCTAATGGAATCGTACGTTCCTTGTTTCCTTTTCCTAAAACTCGAATAGTCTGGCGTTCATAATCTATGTCTGACAGATCTAATCCACATAGTTCGGCAACACGTGCACCAGATGCATACAGCACTTCAACCATGGCAACATCACGCAATGAAATAGGTGTCTCTTCTTCTGCAGCACGCGTGGCTAGGGAATCCATTGCAATCTTCGCATCTGCAATTTCAAGTACTTCGGGCAAGGTGCGGTGTCCCTTTGGGGTTGCCAACGTTGCTGCCACATCTTTTTGCAGATACTTATTCTTCAGCGCCCATTTTGTAAACAAACGCACAGAAACAGCCCGACGAGACAATGTTGTTCGGGCTCCCCCTTTGATTTGCTGATTAGCAAGCCAAGATCACAAATGAGTAAGCTCTAACTGCGAAATATATTTCACACCAATGAGTTCAAGATGGGCGATCAAACTCTCCAAATCGCCTAGATACGCGCGAATCGTGTGCACCGAGAGGTTTCGCTCTACTTCTAAATGGCGAGTAAAAGCGTCTAACAACTTTTGGTAATCATCGCTCACGGTGCGAGTTTACTCGGGCTTACGTCCTTGACGCAGTAAGCCAAAGGTAACGGCATCTTCAAGTGCCATAGCAGATGCAGCAATAACATTTTCATGCACGCCTACAGTGTTCCACTCGCCTTTTCCATCAGATGTCTCGACCAAAACGCGGGTAACAGCGCCCGTTCCAAGTCGGCCTTCAAGAATGCGAACTTTGTAATCTGTAAGTTCTAGCGTCGATAATTCTGGATATAGCTTGAGTAAACCTGTGCGCAAAGCATTATCAAATGCATTAACAGGGCCATTTCCTTCACCCTTGCATGTTATTTCTTGACCACTTGCGGTAACAGTTACTTCTGCCTTTGTAGTAATTGATTGATCAGCTGTGCGTTCGACTGATGTAACCCAGTGATTGATTGTGAAAAATGATGGACGTTTGCCTGAAATCTCTTCATGAACAAGCAGCTCAAAAGAGGCATCAGCTGCTTCAAAGGTAAATCCGCGTGATTCCATTTCTTTCACTCGATCTACGATGCGACCAATAAGTTCTTTGTTACCACCTAGGTCAACACCAAGCTCTTGTGACTTTAATTCTATCGATGCACGTCCTGCCATGTCAGATACCAACATGCGCATGTCATTACCAACCGATGATGGATCCTCATGTTGATACAACGATGGATCAACCTTGATGGCACTTGCATGTAATCCTGCCTTGTGCGCAAAAGCTGAAACCCCAACGTAAGGCTGGCGAGAACTAGGTGCAACATTTGTAATCTCGGCAACTGCATGTGAAATTCTAAATGCTTCTTGAAGGGCGTTAGCAGGCAAGACTAGTTGCTGCTTCTTTAATTCAAGATTCGCAATTATCGTTACTAGGTCCGCGTTTCCTGTGCGTTCTCCATATCCATTCAATGTTCCCTGAACATGAGTTACACCGGCAGCAACTGCAGCCATTGAGTTTGCAACGGCGCATCCGGTGTCATTGTGGCAGTGAATACCAAGTCGAGCATTGCTTGCAGATAAAACATCGTGAACAATCTGGGAGAGCTCATCAGGCAACATGCCGCCATTGGTGTCACACAGCGCAATTACATCTGCGCCAGCTTCTGCAGCCACTCGCACAACTTCTAGTGCGTAGGCGCGGTTATTGCGATATCCGTCAAAGAAGTGCTCAGCATCAAGAAAAACACGTTGACCTTCTTGGATCAAGTGTGTAACTGAATCTCGAATCATTGCAAGATTTTCATCTAATGTTGTCTTGAGGGCTAGATCAACGTGTCGATCAAATGCCTTTGCAACCAAAGTAACAGCCGGTGCTCCGCTATCGCGTAATGCACCAAGCAGAACATCATCGGCAGCATTGGAATTAGGTCGCCGTGTTGCACCAAAGGCAACAAAGGTTGCATTTTTTAATTTTAATTCTTTTTTGGCAAGTGCGAAGAACTCGGTGTCCTTTGGATTAGCTCCAGGCCAACCGCCTTCAATAAAGCCAACACCTAAATCATCTAAATGGCGGGCGATATTGAGTTTGTCATGAACGGAAAGATTCAGACCCTCTTGCTGCGCGCCATCGCGCAGGGTTGTGTCATAGATATGAAATGCATCATTTACTGGCATTACTTAACCGCACTCATCCAGTTGTGCTTATCTGCAATTGTTCCGTGTTGTATTCCAAGTAAGTGGTTACGAATCTGCATTGTGATAATTCCTGGTTGTCCGTCGCCAGTTACCCATGTGCCCATCGCGCTCTTCGCTTGTCCCACGGGAGAAACTACAGCCGCTGTACCGCAGGCAAAAATTTCTGTGATTTCTCCGGATGTTACGCCATCGCGCCAATCATCAACAGACAACATTACTTCATCAACTTTATAACCAAGATCGGCAGCAACTGACAAAATAGAATCACGAGTAATTCCAGGTAACAATGTTCCAGTTAACTTTGGCGTAATTACTGTGGCACCAGCGCCCGTACCCTTTACAAAGTAAAGGTTCATGCCACCCATTTCTTCAACCCATTTACGTTCTTTGGCATCAATCCACACCACTTGATCGCAGCCTTCTTTTGCCGCTGCTTTTTGTGCAATTAGTGATGCTGCATAGTTTCCGCCGCACTTTGCCTCCCCTGTTCCACCTTGGGCTGCTCGGACATATTCAGTGGAAATCCACACAGAAACAGCCTTTGAAGGATCAAAGTATGCGCCGGCAGGTGTTGCAATAAGAATGTATGAAGCTTTGTTGGTGGGGCGAACGCCAAGTCCCACCTCTGTTGCAATCATAAATGGGCGAATATACAAAGACTCTCCCACTTTGTTTGGGACCCAGCCTGCATCTTGTGTAACAAGTGCTTCAACTGTCTCCATAAATAATTCAACAGGCATTTCTGGAAGAGCTAATCTTTTTGCTGAATTTGCAAAACGCTTAGCATTTGCTGTTGGACGGAACAAAGCAATTGATCCATCTGGTTGACGGTATGCCTTCATACCTTCGAAAATTTCTTGACCGTAATGGAAAACCGCAGTTGCTGGATCCAAAGAAATTGGACCATACGGCATGAGATGCGGTTCAGCCCAGCCATCTTTCTCGCTCCATTCACAAATAACCATGTGGTCGGTGTAGTACTTACCGAATCCACCTTCAGCAACTAACGCATCGCGTGTTGCTACATCCTTGGCATTTGGATTAAGAGATATTTTCATGAAATTACAAGGCGCTTGCTAGCGCATCTCCTACTTCAGTTGTGCTGCGCTTCTTGTCGCCACGTGCCAAAAGATCTGCTGCAACTACACGTTCAACATCGCGTGCTGCATCTGCAAAACCAAGATGATCAAGCATCATTGCAACTGACATAACTGTTGCCGTTGGATCGGCTATATTCTTTCCAGCAATATCTGGTGCCGAACCATGCACTGGTTCAAACATGGATGGGAACTTGCCCGTTGGATTGATGTTTCCGGATGCAGCAAGACCGATGCCACCACAGATTGCGGCAGCAATATCAGTCAAGATGTCTCCAAATAAGTTATCTGTTACAACTACATCAAAGCGTTCTGGATTGGTAACAAAGAACATAGAGGCAGCATCGACGTGCAAGTAATCTGTTGTTATTGCTGGATATTCCTTTGCAACTTCATTAAATGTGCGAGTCCACAATCCACCTGCACGTGTAAGAACATTGTTCTTGTGCACCAGAGTTAACTTCTTGCGCTCACGCTTTGAAGCGCGTTCAAAAGCATCACGAATGACACGTTCTGCGCCACGTCGGGTATTCAAACTCTCTTCGGTAGCAATTTCAACATCTGTTCCCTCAGCTAAAACACCACCGGCACCAACATATGGACCTTCGGTGCCCTCGCGAACAACAACAAAATCAATTGGTGCTTTGGTGGCAAGTGGGCCTGTAACACCTGGCATTAATCGTGCTGGACGCAAATTGATGTAGTGATCAAAGGCAAAACGAAGCTTGAGTAAAAGTCCGCGCTCTAGAACACCACTTGGAACAGTTGGATCGCCAACCGCGCCAAGCAAGATGACATCTGCTTTTGCTAGCTCTGCCAGAGTTGCATCCGGTAAAACTTCACCGGTGCGATGCCAAAACGCTGCACCAAGATCATATGAAGTCTTTTTGAATTCAACCCCATACTTCTTTGCAACAACATCTAGAACCTTGAGACCTTCTTGGACAACCTCAGGGCCGATTCCATCGCCTGCAATAACTGCCAAATTAATTGTTGTCATTACCCCACCAAAGTTACGGAGCGCACTACATCTGCTCCTGTTTCCTTCTTAACTGAGGCTGTGATTTCATCACTAATTAGTGAGTCGACTGTGATCGCCATCAATGCATCGCCACCGGCTGCACTACGTGCAACCTGCATACCTGCAATGTTGATCCCAGCTTTTCCAAGTGCATTACCAACAGCGCCAACAACTCCTGGCTTGTCTGAGTAACGAAGGAACAAAAGATTTTCAGTTGGTGGAAGATCAAGATCAAACCCATCAATTGCAATGATCTTTTCAACCTTGCGAATACCCATCAATGTTCCATCAACAGTAACAATCTTGCCATCGGCAAGTGCTGCGCGAAGTGAAATCATGCTGCGATATTCAGGGCTTTCAGGATCTGTTGTAACAGAGGAAGTTACTCCACGCTCTGCAGCAAGTGCTGGAGCATTGACATATGTAACATCTGAAAGTCCACAACCGAGTAATGCACCTTTTAGGGCGCTAGTTGCCAGGATCGATGAATCATGGCCAGAGATATCGCCTCGGACGGTTAAGTCCATACTGACTGGAGCTTCACCTGCAATTGCTGTGGCAATCTGAGCCATCTTTTCAACCAGTGGCAAACTTGGACGAATCTCTTCGTGAATTGCTCCACCTTTAACGTTGACCGCATCAGGAACTAGTTCGCCGGCTAATGCCTTACGAACTGAAACAGCAACAGCGATACCTGCACGCTCTTGTGCTTCATCAGTTGATGCGCCTAAGTGTGGTGTTGCAACTACTTGATCCAATGTAAACAGTGGTGAATCTGTACATGGTTCAGTTGAGAAAACATCAAGACCTGCACCTGCAACGCGACCTTCGGTGATTGCATCAAATAGCGCTGCCTCATCAAGTACGCCACCACGTGCAGCGTTGATGATGCGAACGGAAGGCTTAACCTTCTTTAGTGCATCCACACCAATTAAGTTTGCAGTTTCTTTAGTCTTGGGCAAGTGAATTGTGATGAAATCTGAAATCTTTAACAGTTCATCAAGTTCGACTAAGCGCACACCAAGTTGTGCCGCACGTGCAGGCTGTAGATATGGATCGTAAGCAACTACATCCATTCCAAATGCTTGCATGCGATGAGCCACTAGTTGACCGATGCGACCAAAGCCAACTATTCCAAGTGTCTTTTCAAAAATTTCCGCACCCGTGTACTTAGAGCGTGCCCATTTTCCATTACGCAAAGCTGCGTGTGCTGGAGAAATAAAACGTGCAGATGCCATCAGCAATGAGATTGCTAATTCAGCCGCTGACACAA
>WLCR01000062.1 GCA_009705235.1 Actinomycetota bacterium
ATTACCAGCGAATGGGTGTCTTTCCTTGAGCTTTCAAAATATTGTTACACCGTGAGAATGGTTTTGATCCAAAAAATCCTCGGTACGCCGATAACGGACTCGGATGAGCTGATTCAATTCGCAAGCTAGGCTGAAAATTGTCAGAGAACTCCCCCGCACTCTTGCCCCACAACAATGCAACTACTTGATGGTTACCTAACTCCTTAGCAACAGCATCCGTAATCTCTTTCCATCCAATGTCTGCATGTGTAAGTGAACCTCCAACTTCAGTCGTTAAGATTCGATTTATCAACATAACGCCTTGATTAAACCAATCTGACAAGTCCCCATCAATTCTTGTAACTCCACAATCTGATGACAATTCACTGAAAATATTTCGCAGAGAAGCGGGCAGGTGAGAAACTTCCTTTGTAACCTTAAATGCTATGCCTTCGGCATGACCTTGTGTTGGATACGGGTCTTGCCCAAAAATAACTACTTTCGTAGATTCAATCGATTGTTCCAACGCTCTGAACACCCTAGAGGGTCTTGGCGCGATATCTAATTCTCTAAGTTCATCTTCGATGCGCCGTATTGAATCGCGATACGGCTCTAAAACCTGCTTCCAATCAGGATGCAGTTGATTAAATAGTTGCACGTGCAAAATAGCGACCAGCTTCAGGCGTCACGGTGATTGCCGTTCCAAAGACAGCGGACACATGATCAGAGGTAACTACCTGATCGATCGGCCCGGATACAGCAATAACGCCATCTTTGAGTAAAAGTGCATGTGTACTTCCTACGGGAATTTCCTCTATGTGATGGGTGACAAGAATGGTTGCGGGAGCTGCAGGATCTGCGGAAAAATTTGCAAAACGTCGAAGTAAATCCTCTCGACCACCCAGATCCAAACCGGCTGCTGGTTCATCAAGTAGTAACAGCTCTGGATCAGTCATAAGAGCTCGCGCAATTTGAACGCGCTTTTTTTCTCCCTCGCTGAGTGTTCCGTACAACCGTTCACCCAGTTCACGGACTCCAAATGTCGTCAGTAATGCCATTGCTCGAGATTCATCCCAGAGATCATAGTTTTCATTCCAGCGGCCCACGATCGCATATGCCGCAGTCAGCACTACATCCTTGACTGTTTCATCAAATGGAATGTCTTCAGCAATGACCGAACCGCATATCCCAATTCGTGTGCGTAACTCGAAAAGATCAACGGTTCCCATTTGTTTATCTAAAACACGAACAACCCCATGTGTTGGAAATATCTTTGTCGCAAGAATCTGCAATAGCGTTGACTTGCCTGCACCATTAGGACCCAAAACAACCCATCGTTCGCCCTGGGTAATCTGGAAGTTAATTGGGCCCAAAATGACTCGATCGCCTCTGCGAACTGAGACATCCATAAGGCTCAAAACTGCGGTACTCATAGATGCAAAAGATAGTGGTTGTGTGAGCGAACGGGGTCAAAGCCTCGCCTTTAACAGCCGTGATTCACGATAACCTTGCCTTCTTATGACACAAAGTGCCGCGCAAACAGAGCAATTCACTGGGTTAATACTGCTAACTGGGGTTGATCGGCCTGGGATTGCGGCCTCGCTTTTTGAAACCCTAGCTCCGTTTGCTGTACATGTAATTGATGTCGAACAAATAATCAATCACAATCGCTTAATTCTTACCGTGTTGATTGGTGCAAATCCTGCGCACCAAAGCGCTATCGAAGAAGATCTTGAGTCATGCGCATCTGAAATTGGTGTAGATATTGCTACCGTGTTTGCTAAGTCCGAGGTGTCTCCAATGCCACGAGGGCTAACCAGCGTTTACATTACATCTCCAAAAATCCACCCACAGGCCATGGCTCTCGTGACTCAGGCGATTGCAAAATCTGGAGCTAACATTGAAAGTATTGCCAGAACATCGGATAGCCCAACTTCCTTCGCAATTTCAATCTCCGGATTATCTAGAGATGCCCTGGATCAAGCACTTGAGACATTGTCACTTGAAGATTCAACAACAATTTCAGTAAGTGATCTATAAATTGATGCAATTTGTCAAACGCTTGGTTCAACTTGATGTTGACTCCACTTTCATTCAGCAAGAAGCAATCGAACTGCTAGCTGCTAAAGCTGGAGTATTTGACGAAGTTTCTGACATCACCGAATCTGCAATGCGTGGTGAACTAGATTTCGAACAGAGTTTACGAGCCAGAGTGAGCCTTCTAAAGGGATTGCCAGAATCTGTAATCACGGAGGTCCAACAGGAAATTACGCTAACTGATGGGGCTCAGGATTTGGTCAATACCTTGCACAGTAAAGGTCATAGCGTAGCTTTGGTATCAGGCGGTTTCATTGACATCATAGAACCGATGATTCGTTCACTTTCGATCAAATACTACAAAGCAAATAAACTAGAAGTTGTGGGTGGTGTCCTAACGGGACAATTAAACGGTCCAGTGATTGATCGTGCTGCCAAAGCTGCGGCGTTGCATGAGTTTTCCAAAGCCAGTGGAGTTGATATGGAAAATACTGTGGCTATTGGTGATGGCGCGAATGATCTAGACATGATGGCAATTGCAGGTTTAAGTATCGCATTCAATGCCAAGCCGATCGTTGTTGACGCTGCTAATCTTGCAATCAATGAACCCTCTTTAAGTTCAGTTATTGAATTGATTGGGCTGAAGTAAGACTACAAACGACAGGCGTGGATATCAGTGACTAGAATTCCTCGCGCCCCTACCGCCCACAATTCATCCATCACACGATTTGTTTCTTTACGCAAAACCATGGCGCGAACCGCGACCCAATCGTGCTTTTGCAGTGGCGAGATTGTTGGCGATTCCAGACCAGGCGTGATGGCACATGCTTTTTCGACAAGATCTTTAGGGATATCGTAATCAAGCAAAACATATCGTCGTGCCGTAACTACACCCTGTAAGCGACGAATCAGTATTTCTAGTTCTGCCGGTACTTCGGTATTTTTACGAGTAATCACGACAGCCTCGCTAGTAAGGATTGGTTCGCCAAAGATCTTTAATCCAGCTTGGCGCAAAGTATTTCCGGTGCTAACGACATCTGCGATTACATCTGCAACGCCCAATCGCACACTGCTTTCAACAGCGCCATCTAACCGCACGATCTGCGCCTGGATACCTAGGACAGACAGTGAATGTTGGACCAATCCTGGATAAGCCGTTGCTACTCGCTTGCCTGCAATGTCTTGAACGGACCAATTCTTATCTGTTGGACCAGCAAATCGAAACGTTGATGCACCAAAATCTAGTGACAATATTTCATCTGCATCTGCTGCCGAATCAATTAGAAGATCTCTGCCAGTAATTCCAGCTTCTAACTCCCCTGAACCCACATATACCGCTATATCTCGAGGGCGTAGGTAATAGAATTCAACACTGTTGTCATTATCTATTAAAACAAGATCACGAGTATCCGTACGTTGTCGATACCCTGCTTCTTTCAATATTTGAATAGAACTTTCTGCCAATGAACCCTTATTCGGTACGGCTATTCTCAACATTTTTTCTCCTAAAGAAACTTGTAGACATCGTTGATTGACAATCCACGAGCAAGCATCAATGTCTGAAGATGATAAATCAGTTGACTGATTTCTTCGGCTAGCGCTTCATTAGATTCATGCTCAGCAGCAAGCCACACTTCTCCTGCTTCCTCAAGAATTTTCTTGCCAATACTGTGAATGCCAGCATCAAGAGCCTCGACCGTACCTGAGCCTTCTGGACGAGTTGAAGCTTTTTCACTTAGCTCTGCCCACAAGTTTTCAAAGGTTTTCATGGGTTAAGTTTACTAGAGAGTCACTTGCTCCCGTGCGAAGTTGCAAACTGACGTATTGAGACGACCATCGCTGCTGGGTCAGGTGCGTTAAATACCGCGCTACCGACAACAAAGGTATCGGCCCCAGCATCTAAGGCATATTCAATGGTCTTCATGGAAATTCCACCATCCACTTGTAGCCAAATAGGTCGATCGCCAATCAGTATGCGTGTGCGGCGAACCTTATCCATCATCTCGTGCATAAAACTTTGCCCACCAAATCCTGGTTCTACAGTCATAATCAAAAACATATCGACATCATCAATCACATGCTCATAGTCAGATATATCTGTGTTTGGCTTAATTCCTAGACTTGATCGTGAACCAGCTGTGCGGATGTTTTTCAATGTTTGAGGAATATCTCGTGTGGCCTCGGCATGAATCGTGACAGACGAACAACCTATCTCGGCGTATTGCACTGCAATCTCGTCAACATTGGCAACCATGAGATGGGCATCTACCGGCAACACCGACGTCGCAATGATTGCCGCAGCGGCCTCAAAGTCAAAGGTAAAATTAGGTACAAAGACATCATCCATGACATCTAAATGCACCAGATCCGAAACGTCGGCTATTCGCTTGATCTCGTTATCCAATTGAGAAAAATCAGCATTCAGAATACTAGGAGTGATACGAATTTCGCGACTCATGTTTGAATCTTAACCAATACTCTTGCGGAACAAGGCAAGATACATAGCATCCGTGCCGTGTTTATGAGTCCATAATGACATAGCCCCATCACGCGTTGCCTCATGCAGTGAAGCAGGCAAAAATTCTTCTACATCTATTTGCTGGAGCTCGGCATACTTTTTCTTGATATCAGCAATTTGGATGCTTGTTTCAGCCAAATGTGGTGAACATGTTGCATACCCTAGAACGCCTCCAGGAGTTAGGGCCTGAATTGCGGCATCAACCAATTCGCGTTGTAATTGTGTTAAAGCACGAAGATCCTGCAAGTTTCTACGCCAGCGAACCTCTGGACGTCGACGTAATGCTCCTAGGCCTGTGCATGGTGCATCAATTAAAATTGCATCGAATTTTTCTCCGGATAAACCGATGCTCCGTCCATCGGTAACCATAACTCGATCACCATGGACAACTTGTTTAACAAGTTCAGCACGTGCCCGTGAGATCTCATTGGCCGTAAATGTTATTGCGCGTCCTCTAGCGATGCTAGATAACAACGCGGCTTTTCCACCTGGACCCGCACATAAATCTAACCAACTGTTACCGGCGGCGACTTTCGAAAAAACCTGCGCAACAAGTTGAGATCCTTCATCTTGTACGCCGATTTTCCTAGCTTTGATGAGATCAAGAGCCCCAGGATTACCTTTCCAATGAGCTCCATACGGTGAAAACTCAGTTGGTTCTCCCCCGATATCCACTAAATCTTGCTGGTTAGAAAAGCCAGGCCACGAAACTAAGGTAGGTATTGCCGCTTCATTATTGATCTTTAGCGCTGACTCTACGTTGTCCCAGTTTTTCAAAAGATCGTAATAGGCGGAAACTATCCATTCGGGGTGAGAGTATTCAATTGCAAGACGTTCAACAGGATCTGCAATTTCAGTTAGAGGCAAGAACCAGTCCTCGATTGAGGTTCGTGTGACGCTCCTCAAAAGTGCGTTTACAAAACTAGCCTTTGATTCTCCGATTCGTTTACGAGCAACTTCCACTGTTGCAGCCACTGCGGCATGGTCGGGGATGCGCATCTCATGAATTTGATGAACACCTAGTCGGCAAATATCAACAATCCCGGGATCAACTTCAGTCCAAGGTCGATCACTGATTTGCGCCAAAACCCAATCATGTCTTCCTTGCATACGTAGTGTGCCATACAGCAGTTCAGTAACTAAAGAACGATCTCGATCATCAAGTTTGCTGGCGTTTAAAGCTTGAGGCAGTAACAAATTAGAATAACCGTCATTACGATTAACCTCAGTCAGTAAATCAAATGCAAGTAATCGTGCGGCATCTGGTTTCGGGGATTTGAATGTGTTGCGCCGTGGTTCAACCAAAGATTTCGCCACCTGTCAAACGTGCTCCTCGGGCCCAATCAATCGCATCCATCTCCTTCTTTCCTGAAGGAATAACACGTAAGAGTTTCAAAACTCCTGAACCTGTTGAAACATATACGAAGTTATCAACGACAGAGATTTCCCCGGGGTTACCCATATGCGCCTCCGCAATTTTTGCCGCGCAAATCTTGAAAGGTTCACCCTTCCATACAGTCCATGCTCCGGGCTCATATGTAAAAGCACGTATGGAGTTAAAAATTTCGGTTGCTTCTGTGCTGAAATCGATTTTAGCCTCGGTTTTATCAATCTTTGGCGCCATAGATGGTTGACCAACTTGATCGCTAGCAGCAATCCCATTCTCAACCATCGTTAATGCCCGATTAACCACATCAGGACCTAGTTCAGAAAGGTGTTGAAGTAATTCAAAACTTCTCCATGACGGATCGATTTCTATCGCCGTTTGCGCAAATACAGGCCCTGTGTCTATGCCTCTGTCTAATTGGAAAACAGAAACCCCAGTTACTGTTTCGCCATTCTGCAACGCTCTCTGAGCAGGTGCAGCTCCTCTGTATGCGGGAAGCAATGAGAAATGTAGATTTAGGAAACCATTTCTGGGCAAATTCAAGATGCTCTCTGGAAGCAACACTCCATAACCGATAGTTAATACTAAATCCAAATCTTCAATTCTTCC
>WLCR01000063.1 GCA_009705235.1 Actinomycetota bacterium
GAACATCCTAAATTTGGTTCACAGATCAAACCAATCACAAAGCATCAGTCGGCGATCATCAGTAGTGGGTTAGAGCCAGCTGTAGTTATCGCAGGTGCGGGTTCTGGTAAGACAGAGACGATGAGTAACCGAGTTTTGTACTTGGTTGCTAATGGATTTGCAACGCCAGATCAGATATTAGGTCTTACCTTCACTCGAAAAGCTGCCGGTGAACTGTCTGTTCGAATCCGTAAGCGCCTGCGTCAACTTTCTCAAATTAAAGGATTTGAGCACATCACATCAACTAGCACTGCTGTTACTACTTATCATTCGTATGCTGGAAAGTTATTAAGTGAACATGCGATTCGATATGGCATTGATGCTGATGCAGATCCACTAGGCGAGGCTGCAATTTGGCAAATTGCATCTGATGTTGTGCGCAATTGGTCTGATGATTCTTATCGCAATGACAGCGCTGTCAGCACAGTCATTAAAGATTTGCTGGGACTATCCAAATTTATGTTGGAGCACCAAGTAAAGGCATCAGATATTGAAGCTATCGGCAATGAGATGCTCGAAAAACTTGCCGCACTTGGTGGTGGTACCAATGAAGATACTCGCGCAGTTGCTCGAGCAATGCGTCAGCGTAATTCGCTGTTACCTATGGTTGATGCATTTATGGAACGTCGCAAAGCTGCTGGCGAACTATCCTTTGATGATCAGATGTCGCTGGCCGCCGATATTGCCCAAAACTTTGAGGATGTTGGCACTCTAGAGCGTGGTAAATACACAGTTGTTTTACTGGATGAATATCAAGACACTTCACAATCGCAAGTACGCATGCTGTCTTCGCTATACGGCAATTCAGTGAAGGAAACTGGCCACCCTGTAATGGCTGTGGGAGACCCGTCGCAGGCTATTTATACCTGGCGCGGAGCATCCGCCGGCACGATGGCCTCATTTCATAAATATTTTCCAAAAGCTGATGGTCAGACTGGAATTCAACAGTTCTCGTTACCAACAACTTTCCGCAATGACGCAATTATCTTGGCTGCGGCCAATGCAATTAGCGCACAGATCAAAGCAGATGGTGGACAACAGGTTGTAGAACTTGAGGCGCGTAATGGTGCAGGTCCAGGTGAGCTTGCCTACGGTATCTATGAAACCGTTGAAACTGAATCACAGGCAATCGCGGAATACTTCAAGACTATGTGGAATCCAGATTCAGGTAAATCTTTTGCGGTCTTAGTGAGAAAGCGCAGCCAAATTGCTTCAATTGAAAATGCTTTACATGAACAAGGATTGCCTGTTGAGGTAATTGGTATCGGCGGCTTAATCCATATTCCTGAGGTTGCAGATGTTGTTTCTTTAATGAAGATCATCACAGATCCCGATGCTGGATCATCTCTGATGCGCCATCTAACAGGACCACGAATAAATCTGGGTCCACGCGATATTGCAGCTCTGGGTACATTTAGTCGAGAACGTGCAAAAGCTATGCATGCAGATTCAAAAAGCTTTATCAAAAAGATTGCTGCCGGCAATCCTGATCAATTAGAAGCAGATGATCAATTTTCTGGATCGATTATTGATGCGTTGGATGAAATTACATCTGCAAAGAAAAGCGGTTTTAGCGATCTTGGCTACCAACGCCTTGTTACCTTCGCGCAAGATCTTCGCCGTCTGCGTTCTCGCGCTGGTGGACAGATAACTGATTTGATAACGGAGATCGAAAACTATTTAACTTTGGAATCTGAAATTACCTTACGCGAAGGCTCACAAACTGGCCGTCGGCACTTGGATCGATTCTTAGATGAAGCATCAAAGTTTGAACGCAGCGGTGGTTCTGTTTCAGCATTTTTAGATTGGCTCGATGTCGCATCTGATGAAGAAGGTGGACTGAAAGTTGGAGCCCCTGAAGTACGCACAGATGTGGTCCAAATCCTTACTGTTCACATGGCAAAAGGCGCTGAATGGGATGTTGTAGCTGTGCCTGGATTATCTGAAGGCACCTTCCCAGGTGTAAATCGCAGCGACCCAGATAACTGGCTAAAAAACGAAAAGCATGTGCCCTTTGCTTTGCGCGGTGATGCACACGAGCTTCCACACTTTTCATTAGATGGAATCAACAAAAACAGTGACGCAGCTAAAGCTATCAAAGCTTTCGCTAGTCAATGCGTAGATCAGATCAAAATGCGCGAAGAAATGCGACTTGCCTATGTTGCGGTTACCCGTGCTCGCACACATTTGATCTGTACATCCTCCTGGTGGCGCGATGGTGCTAAATCTGTTTCACCATCAAACATCTTCACACTAATTGCGGGTGCAGCAAGTGCGCATGGCGGGCGATTGATTTCAGATGTTGCAGCACCTGATGATGGTGTCGAAAACCCAACTCTTGAAAATCCACAAACTGCCACCTGGCCTCGAGACTATCTTGGCGAAAAGCGTGCACAGTTTGATGCTGCATTAGAATTGGTAAGCAGTTCAGTAGTTCATCCACTCGTAGAATCTAGTGATGCCGAAGTAAATTCCTGGATCATGGATGCCCACAGTTTGATTACCGAACATCGCAATCGTGCATCAGATACCGTCACTGTGCCTCTACCATCCAGACTTTCCACATCTACCTTGGTGTCATTACATGAAAACCCACAGGAACTAGCGCTCAATATTCGACGACCAATGCCACGTGGTCAAGATCAGTATTCACGGCGCGGAACAGCTTTCCACTTGTGGGTTGAACGTCAATTCACAGATGCTGCAACATTATTTGGTGATGAGTACTTGGATTACTTAGATCCTCTCGATGATGATTCAAAGTTAGAAGATCTAAAGGCTGCATGGCTAAAGAGCGGTTTTGCCAATCGCACACCCGCGCGGGTTGAAGTTCCCTTTGAAACAACTATCGCTGGGGTATTAATCCGAGGGCGCATTGATGCCGTATATAAAAGCCGAGATGGCGCTGGAGATGGCTTTCAGGTGGTGGATTGGAAGACTGGCTCTAAGCAGTTAGGAAAGTCGGCGCAGGTGCAGTTAGCGATGTATCGCTTAGCGTGGGCCAAACTGTCTGGATGCGACATCTCAAAGATATCTGCGGCCTTCCATTATGTGCCAACAGGGATAACGGATCAGCCAGCTGACTTATTGGATGAAGATGCTTTGATCGCACTGATTACTTCAGTGGATGCACCGACACCCGAGTAACTAAAACTAGTTAGCGTTTTGGTTGGATCTAACTGCAATCAATTATTGGTTTTTACTTCAAGCTGAATAGCTAAGTGATCGCTCATGCCCGCATGTGAATGAACAAAAGTTTGCACATCAGTACTAGTTAATCTTTGAGATAAGAAATAATCGATCTGAACCTTTGGTTGCCAGCTCGGGAAAGTCTTATGATTCAATATTGAATTCCATTTGAATCCAGTAACGACCTTGCGGAATGGAATATTGAGATCTCCCATAATCAGGACCTTGTTTTTGTCTGCAACACCCAATTTATTAGCCCATCTCTTAATTTTGATAAGTTGCAACAAATTAAAGAATGGAACAAAAGAGAGATGTGTATTAATTATCAACCAACCATTTTCAAGTTGTGCGGCGAGTGCGCTTCGAGGATGATCGCGAACATAAAACTTCTTCATCTTTCCATCGACCGGAAATGCCATGAAAACGCCAACGGGTGAACCGGTTAGATCTAATCGATGCCATTGAATCACTGGAATTGAAGAAACCATTCCTATTCCGTATGCAGGCGATGATTCGGGGTCTTTATCGGTAACTACCTTCTGGTCATTTGAATTTGGATTTCGCCAATCTTCATCAGGTGATCCCATCAGTGATGGGGCAAAAGCCCAATCATTGGCATTCATCATCAGTGCAACATTGGCCACTTGGTTGTGATTGCCGGATCGTTCAAGGAAGTAATCAACTTCCTGCAGGCCGATAACATCGCTCTGTAGCTCCTTGATTTCGGACTGCAACAAGGCTTCAGCATCAACGGTTGCATCAGGGGGCATGGCCATTCCGTGCAGCAAATTCCATGAGGTTACGCGCATTGCCTAAGGCTAGTAGCGTTCACCCCTATGAGCGCACGCAAACCTGATTCCAACACGGCTTCGCTATCGCCCATTAATCGCGAAAGCGAATTGCGTACGGATGCGGCGCAATTGGCACAACTGTGGAAATCTGCCCACATTATTCATTTAGTCGATGCGCGCTTGAGCGCCAGTGATGATTCACTAACCTTTATCGATGCTGCTGCTGTTACCGCAGCCCAAGAAATCTTTGTTGCTGGCGATCGCTTCTTCTTAGGCATCGGCCGCGATGACAATCAGGCCTACTTTGCTTGGCACACCACTTGGATCAATCCGCCCGTAGATGATGGAACAGAAGAGTTTGAAAAGCGAAAGTATGAAGGATTCAAATCGTTGCGAGAACTCGGCGGTCAATTAGATGCTGATGAGTTAGCACTTGCTATGCACGCAGTTGGTTTAGCTAACTGGCATGCAACTCATACACATTGCGCCAGGTGTGGTGCGCCGACGGTTAGCGATCTTGGAGGCAGTGTTCGTGTATGTCCGGAAGATGCTACGCAACATCATCCACGCACCGACCCTGCTGTTATCGTTTTAGTTAAAGATAAAGATGATCGCATCCTGTTGGGACATCAACCAACTTGGCCCGATAAGCGCTTTTCTACATTTGCAGGTTTTGTTGAAACTGGTGAATCTTTTGAAGAGTGCGTATCGCGCGAAGTATTTGAAGAAGCAGGTGTGTATGCATCAGAGATTAAATACTTAACTTCGCAGGCTTGGCCATTTCCGGCATCGATCATGATTGCATTTGAAGCGATTACACATCGTCCAGAAGAAGCCCGGCCGGATGGCACTGAAATTACTGAAGTACGCTGGTTTTCTCGTGATGAAATGAAAGCCGCTGTTGCTGCGCAAGACCTTTTGTTGCCACCAAAAATTTCAGTTGCGCGTCGAATGATTGAATCGTGGTACACGCGGGTGGATGGATACACACGGGATCAGTTGCGTGGTGGTGAATCGTGGAGGCCGTAGGAAATCTGCGCGCAGAAGAGATTCTTGAAGCGCTAGATAACGAACAACGCGCAGTCGCGCTTGCTACACGTGGGCCGGTCTGTGTAATTGCAGGTGCCGGAACAGGTAAGACTCGCGCAATCACACATCGAATTGCATATGCCGCAGCAATTGGCACCATGGATCCGCATAAAGTTTTAGCTCTTACATTTACCGCACGTGCTGCTGGTGAAATGCGCACACGTTTGCGTTCACTGGGAGTCCCGGCAGTTGCTGCTCGCACAATTCACGCTGCAGCGTTAAAGCAGTTGACCTTCTTTTGGCCGCAGGTATTTGGTGGACGCACACCTGATTTGCTAACAACCAAGAGTGGCTTTCTAACTGAAGCGATAAAGCGCGCTCAATTACAAGGAGAGCTTTCAATTTCATCCCGCGATTTGCTACGTGATATTGCGACAGAGATTGAATGGGCCAAAGTTTCTCAGATTTCTCCTGCCGATTACTTGAGCGAATCTTTAAAGCGCACAGTAAAGCCACGCATTAATCCCGAACAATTGGCCAAGGTATACACAGCCTATGAAAGTGTGAAGCACCAAGAGCGCGCCATCGATTTTGAAGATGTGTTACTGCTGACAACTGCAATGATTGAACAAGAGCGAGAAGTTCGTGAACGCGTTCAAGATCAATACCGATTCTTTACAGTTGATGAGTACCAGGATATTTCACCGCTACAGCAGCGCTTAATCAACGCTTGGCTTGGTTCTCGTCAGGAGTTATGCGTTGTTGGAGATCCCGCACAAACTATTTACTCTTTTGCTGGGGCAACACCAGTGTTCCTCAATTCATTTACCCAACGTTTTCCAGAGGCCGAGGTTGTGCGTTTAACAACTGGATATCGATCAACTCCTGAAATCATCTTCACGGCAAATAGCATTCTGCGAAAAGGTTCAATGGGCAACGAACTAGTTGCAATCAATGATCATGGCAGCAAACCAACGATTACGGCTTATAACGATGAATCAGCGGAGATCGCCGGAATTGTTCGAGACATAAAGCAGTTGATTTCTGAGGGAACTCCTGCACAGGAAATTGCAGTACTAGCTCGCACTAACAATCAATTAAATGGCTTAGAAAAAGCGATGAACGCAGCCAACCTGCCATATCAAGTTCGCAATACAGAACGCTTCTTTGAACGCAAGGAAGTTCGTGATTTCTTGAAGCAGGTTCGTACTGCGTCAGTTATTCACACTGAAGGTGTTTCATGGCTTGATGAACTGCGCACCCTTGCTCAACCATTTTTAACTGGGGGAGCGATCGATGGAATCGCAGCGCTGCTGCATCTTGCTCGCGAACTA
>WLCR01000064.1 GCA_009705235.1 Actinomycetota bacterium
ACTTTGCGCTACGTGTGAACTTCATAGTTCCTCCTTGAGGGTTAAAGAAAAGCGTCTGTGGAGAGTCGACCTACCCCACAAAGGCGCTTTTGGTGGTGGAAGTCTGCCTTAGTGAACGGCAAATGAGCAACAGGTGAACAGTCCCCATAGGCGTGGCTTTATAACGGTAATGTAAAGTTTTAGGGTAAACGGGGTGATTTTTTGCTTACTTGCCAGCCATATTCTCGTCCCCGGCAGGATTAGAGGTTTCAGCAATGGTCAGCAAGAAGCCGATTGATCCACACGCAATCACGGTTGCAATGACACCACCCACATACATAGGTAAGCGCAAGCTGTAATGGGCAAGGACTCCGCCCAAGAGCGAGCCAATTGGCATCATCCCCCACACCAAAGTACGGCGGGTTCCATGGATTCGTCCATATAACTCGGCAGGGATCACCGTTTGATAAGTGGCCATCAGCAGGATGTTCCATTGTGAGATGGCAAAGCCGCCAAAGGTTGCAAGAGCCACAAATGTGTAAATATCTGGTGAAAATCCCTGAATCAATAGGACTATTGAACTTGAAACTATGCCAAAGGTCATGACATTTCCTCGACCAAATTTCTTGGACGACCGTGGTGCGACAAATGCTCCAGCTAGCGCGCCTAGTCCTTGGATCGTAAGGATGACGCCAAATAGTTGTATCGGAAGTTCGAGTTCTTCGATTATGAATAAGACCATAGTTGCGGTGCCCATTGAATAACACAAACCTATGGCTGCCGTTGTTACAACGAGTCTACGTAGTACTTTTTCGTTGAACAGATAACTAATTCCAAACTTCATATCTGCAACAAATTTTCTTTTTTCGGTGTCAACATCATCTGTTCGAACATCTTGCAGATACTTGATAGGAATTGATAACGCCAGCAATGCCGCAACTGCTAAGCCAAGGCTATTGATAAAAAATGGAAGCGAAATAGCAATGGCATATATGAACCCGCTTAATGGTGCACCGACAAAGCCCTGAATAACTGTTTCAGAAATTTGTAAACGAGAATTTCCTTTTTCGAAGTTCTCTTCTTCCACAATTTGTGGGATCAGAGATTGGGCCGTTGTGTCAGCTGCAACCTCACACACGCCGATGACGAAAGAGGCAAAAAGCAACCAATAAATTGTGACGTGGTCAACTGCAATAAGTAGAGCAAGTAAACCAACAACTGCACTGCGGGTTGCATTGGCACTGGCCAAAATAAAACGACGATCAACTCGGTCGACTAACACACCAATAGGGATTGCAAACAGCAGCCAGGGCAACATCACCATCGCACCGATTGCCGAAATTAAAACAGTGCTATCAGTTAAGGTGATTGCAAGCAGAGGAGCGGCAGCAACTAAAATTCCATCAGATAGATTTGAAACTATGCTGGAAGCCCACATGCGATTAAATGCAGGACCCATGCCCGCAACCTTACAGGGCGCCAATCGTTTTGAAGTACATTAGATAAGCAGAAGCTTCCGTGCCTTTTCTACGGCCGTATGCCGACCATCTACATCTAACTTGCGATACACATTTCTTAAATGAGTCTTCATTGTGTTCTGCGAAATATGTAGTTGCTTAGCAATTGCACTAATTGGGTTACCTGTTGTCAGATGTTTCAAGATTTCAAGTTCGCGATTGGTCAATTTTTCTTCAAGTGCACCGGTATCTGAATTTGAATTCTTAATCCGCTCTGACATCTCGTGCACCACGCTTTCTATGAAGATAGTTGGCTTAGCTGCTGCAGCCTTAACCATGATTGGATATAACCGATTTTGACGAACAAAATACTCATGGAAGCCAACTTCAGCCCCAAGGTCTAGTGCGGTGCGCAAGTAATTAAGTGCCACATTCTCCTGATCAATATTGATTGTCGCTTGATACAAGATCTTGTTTACTCTCTGACGCGGGGTAGATTCAGGCATTTGGGCAACTAACGAATGAATACGCTTTGGGTCTGCTTCAAACTTTAAGTTCATCTCAATTTGACGGACCATTTCTATCTTGGGCATCCGATGCAATAGCTCGTCAGCACGCTTCCAGTCATTTAACACAAAACGCAAAAAGACATCTGTGACATCAATAATCCAACCCAGCTGATTTGGCGTTTGAAGATGTTTATGTTTTTCGCGTTGGGCATTGATCACATCAACCACATGAGTAATTAACCCCTGCGTTATTTGAATACGTGAGCGTGTGCCGGTCGAAGCAAAATACCAAGGCCACAGACGTGCAGACTCGGCCTTGTGCTCAATTTGATTTGAGGTTTCAATCGCCTGAGTTAATTCCGAAAGTTCGAGCTCGCATCTGGACAAAACGAACATGGCATCAAAGGGACCTGCAATTCCCGAGTAACTATTGTTGTCTGCCTGAGTAATAGCAATCGATGCAAACTCTGCGGCTTCAAAGAATCTTCCTTGACACCATAGAGTCATGGAGGTCATACAACCAATGTGATAAGAAATGATTGATTGATGCTTTCCATCCTGAAGTTTTTTCGCACGAAGAAGGCAAACTTCTACCAATTCTTCATCATCATATATAAACGCAATATTTGCTTGCAGTCGCAGTAATGCGATTTTGTCTACATTTTCAATGCCTACTGATTCGTAATCCTTTGCCAAGGCTTCCGTAATCATTAATTGAGAACGCTCAAAATCACCACGGGCAAAGTAGACATGAGACATAACCATGGCAGTTAATTGTGTGAGAAATTCTAATCGCGGATCTTGAGTGGCCACAAAGTTTAATTCAGCAGCCATGCTTTCTGCTTTTTCAAAATCTAAGTTCACTAAATGGCCAACAACTTCGATGGTCTTCTTCATCATTTCACCGGCCGGGCTCTCATCTGCTCCATATTGAGCCCATCGAATAATCTGATCGCCTCGACCAATTGCAGCCATGTCTCGAATAGAGATTCTTAGGATTTCAGTAATTCTCTCGCCATTTCCAGATTGAAAAATATGTTCCAATGCTTGTGCCGGTGCGCCTTTTGAGATGTAGTACTGGGCTAATTTCTCGTGAGTTGATTTCTCCGTGTGCTTATTCTTGCTGCGCAGCTCCTGAAGTACCTCGAAAACTATTGGACTAATAGTGAAATTGCGCTGGAACCCTGAGGAAACAGACACAAACATGCCATCAATAGCTAATTTATTAATGTAAGTTTCTGAAAAATCCTCACCAAGAATTATTGCTGCAATTTCAAGATCGAATTCTTCAACTATGCCAAGCTTTAGTAAATTGTGTTTACTCTCATCGTTGAGCGAATTAAAAGACTCAAGTGCCAAAATTCCTAATGGATTTGAAGATTCCGTAATTTTGAAATCAGTTATAGCGCTTCCACGTGAAATATTTTTTGCCATCATTTGAATTGCAGCTGGCCAACCATTGCACTTGACTAGTTGCTTTGAGGTCTTCCAATCATTTGTGTCCAAACCATTCAAGTCACAAATGACCCCAATTTCCTCCTGTGAAAACTTTAAATCTTGACTTGTGATCAAGCATAGATTCCCATGACTTGCATATCGCGCCAGTGAAGTAGCCGGGGTAACTCTTCTCACTATGACGACATGAACATTGTTAGGTAGATGATCAACTAATGCCTGTGCAAATGGTGTTATCTCTTCAGCATCTGCTGGTCCGTTATCAATTACAAAGTTAAAATCTTCATTTACTGCGCTTGCTTCACGAACCAAAAATTGTATATAGCTATCTGGCGATAAAAACCTTTCGCTTTCAAAGTCAGCACCAAATCTAGGCAAAACATTTCGAACTGCTTGAACAATGTGTGCGAAGAACATCTGTGGTGAATCGTTTGGATCAACTGCACACCAAATCGTTGGACGCGTTTGAGCATGTGCCCATTCAGCCACCAACATGGTTTTTCCATATCCGGCTGGAGCGGCCACGACCGTCGCCCCCGGCATGTTCGTTTCAAATAGGTGAAATAGGTGCTTTCTAGAGAGGAAGTTTGCGGGGACGACTGGGGCCACCGTGCGAGCTAGATTCACCCCTGGGATTACGCCGCGTTTCATGCATAAAGGGTGATGGGTAACCCATGCGTAATCAAGGCTGCCTCACCCCTATTGGGGTGAGATCAAGAGGTTATTTCTTGAGGGTAATAGTTAGGCCAAATTCTGCTTGATTTGATCAGCGTGGTTATTGGCATGGCGTGTGTACGTTTCAAGCCAACGCTTGATCGAATACTCACCAGCCTCAGTATGAGTACCGGTTAGCTCTAACTGTTCCGGCGTAAGTCGCTTGATGATGTCCAAGGTTGCTCTGCGAACAGCAGTGAACACTGCAAGTGAGTTTTCTATTGGCAATTCTGTATAGCCAAGGGTTGCATTCTGCGCCCATAAATTTTCATCGTATCCCTGAATTACAGGGTTAGGTTCTGCCACTAATCGACGAAGTCGGGCATAGGACTGCGCTTCACTATCTGCACAGTGGTGTATTACTTGGCGAGAACTCCAATTTTCACCATCATTTAAATCCAATTTATCTGCAGGAACTGAGGTTGCAATATCCAGAAACTCTCTGGTTGCTGCTTCGTATGCTTGTGCGATTTCATGAATATTCATATCTATCCAATGCTGACAATCTGGTCCGAATGAGTTTCGATCATGTGTTCATCGTCTTCAACTTTATCTACAAGTAAAACAATGACAATTACGAGTAAAGCCGCGATGATTCCGAGCAGCAATCCAGACTTTTTATCTAAGTTAATCTGCATCTCATCCTCTTTCTCTCGATTCTTTAGTGTAGCCCTAGAATCGGTTAATGAGGAAGGTAAATAAAGCTTTTAAGCTGGGAACTCACCCTTAACAAGGAAGTACACACGACGAGCAACTGCAACAGCGTGGTCGGCAAAGCGCTCGTAGTAACGACCTAGCAAGGTAAGGTCAATTGCAGATTCGATGGTAATTCCCCCACCACCGTTTGTGATTCCAATGATTACTTTTTTGTGCAATTCATCCATCTCGTCATCGTCTTTTTCAACTTGCAATGCCATATCGGTATCGCGCGTTGTGATAACTGTCGCAACCTTTGTTGCCAACTTCTCTGCAACATGACCCATTTCGGTAAAAGCTAAAACTAAATCAGCAGGGACGGCAGTATTTGGATGCCGAAGACGTGCGACCTTTGCAATGTGGTGTGCGAGATCGCCCATACGTTCTAAATCAGCACTCATGCGAAGGGCCGTAATTAGAGCACGAAGATCTGAAGCAACAGGTTGCTGACGGGCAATGATGTCAATGATGCGAGCATCTAGTTCGTGCTGGTAATCATCGATTCTTACATCTGTTGCAATAACTTCTTCGGCAAGATTGAGATCGGCAGATAGCAACGCTTTGGATGCCTTAACAATTGATTCAGAAACCATGTTTGTAAGGTCGACCAAGGATTGCGAGACATTATCTAGCTCGTCCTGAAACGCTGATCTAATAAGGGCCATGGGTGCAACCTAAGGCTCAATGATTAACATACGCAAACCATTGGGTTAACAGGCGGTTAACTGGGGTTTTAGCGCGATAGAGTTTCTGTATGAGGTTAAAGCGCCGGGTTATTGATGAGGCTTACGACCCTCGCCTACTGCCAGACATGCTAATAAAGACCCTGAATAACCTAGATGGAGATGCCCTGGTTTTAGCACCTGGTGAGCAACCTATTTTTGCCTCATCTGGAATCGATCGACTTGGAATTTTAAGAGATGGTCGTATCGATAGCCCGGAATTATTAGCCACAATAAGAGTAGTACGCCGCACAAATACTAAGCACACAGGTCGCATAGATATTCCTCGAGGGCCAATAGGTGAAGGTATTCACGAGTTAACTGTAAACATTTTTCCATTGACTGAAGGTGATCTTGTCATTGTTCTAATCTCTGACGAAAGCGAAGCACAGCGCGTACACGAAATCCGTCGTGACTTTGTTGCAAATATTTCGCATGAATTGAAAACTCCAATCGGTGCGCTTTCACTTTTGAGCGAAGCGGTCCTTGGAGCAAAAGATGAACCCGAAGCGGTCGCGATGTTTGCAACACGTATGCAATCAGAGTCAAAACGGTTGACTGATTTAGTTCAAGAAATTATCAACTTGTCCCGCATTCAGGATTCTGATCCGCTGCAAGTTGCCGAGGAAGTAGAAGTTGGCTTTTTGGTCAAAGAGGCAATTGATCAAAGCCAGATCAATGCCGAAAATCGACACATCACCGTTACTTTCCAGGAAGAGAAAAATCTAACGGTCTGGGGTGATCGTGATCAATTAACAATGGCGACTCAAAACCTCATTGATAACGCCATCAATTATTCTCCGGAAAATACTAAAGTTGCCGTTACG
>WLCR01000065.1 GCA_009705235.1 Actinomycetota bacterium
GATCAGATGGCAGACATGGGCTTCTTGCCTGTTGTTAAGGAAATTCTTGATCAGGCAAAGCTTGATGGTCAGCGTCTTCTGTTCTCTGCAACTCTTGACCGTGGTGTTGATTCATTGGTTCGTCAGTACTTGAAGAACCCAAAGACTCACTCACTACAAAATGACCGTGCATCAGTGTCAACAATGGAGCACTACGTATTAGTAATGAACCCAACTGATAAAGATGACATCACAAATCAGGTTGCAGCTCGTAACGGAAAAACTATTTTGTTCGTAAAAACTCAACGCGGCGCAGATCGCTTAGCTGACAAACTTGCTCACGCAGGTGTTCCAGTTGGTGCATTGCACGGTGGAAAGTCACAAGCTGTTCGCACACGTACTTTGGCTCTTTTCAAGGAAACTGCTAATGCCGCCCTGGTTGCAACAGATGTTGCAGCACGTGGTATTCACGTTGATGGAATTTCACTAGTTGTGCATGTCGATGCCCCAACAGATCACAAAGATTATTTGCACCGCGCTGGTCGTACAGCACGTGCTGGAGAAGCCGGAACTGTTGTAACTCTTGCGACAACACGTCAGCAGAAATCAATTGGTGGACTTACACAACGTGCCGGCGTAACCCCTAAGTTTGTTGGCGTTACACCGTTAAGTACTGAATTAATGAAGATTACGGGTGCACAGGAGCCAACAGGTGTTCCATACATCGTGCCAATCGTTGAAAAGTCTGTTCGCAGTGGTGGAAAGCGCCCTCGTCCAAACTCAAGTCAGCGTCGACGCCGTCCTCACTAATTAGTACAGTTCGCGCATGACAAACGCGAATCCATTTGCCCAACGAAGCACCCTTGAATACGAGCTACCTCCATTTGCTGTAATCAAAGAGGAGCACTATCTACCTGCCTTCTATGAAGGATGCGCGCAGCATCTAGTTGAAGTTCAGGCAATTCTGGATACGCCAGGTGCTGCAACCTTTGAAAACACAATTGTTGCTTTAGAAAAAAGTGGGCAGTACTTAGGGCGAATGTTGCGAGTTTTCTACAATAAGTCTTCAAGTGATACCAATGATTCACTTGATGCTATTGAAGAAGAAATTGCACCAAAATTAGCGGCGCATCAAGATGCAATTAGCTTGAATCCTGTGCTGTTTAAGCGAATTAAGGATCTCTACGATGCTCGCGAATCTCTTGGACTGAACAGCGAAGATGCCTGGTTGCTAGAACGTTATTACAAAGACTTGATTCACGAAGGTGCTCACTTAACCGAGGCTCAACGTGGACGTCTGAAGGAGCTCAATGAGGAGCTCTCATCTCTTGAAACTCTTTTCTCCAAGAATGTTTTAGCAGATACCAATGATTTAGCAGTTCTTGTTGAATCCATTGAAGAACTCGATGGTCTCAGTGAGAATCAGATTGCCGCTGCAGCTGCTGCTGCAAAAGATCGCGGTCATGCCGGTAAGTGGCTTATTGGAATGGTGAACTTCACCGGTAACCCAGTCCTTGATTCGCTTACAAATCGTGAACTACGCAAAAAAATCATGGAGGATTCCAAGTTAAAGGCTAATCGACCTAATGAAAACGATAACAAGCCTGTTTTGCTTAAGATGGTCAAGCTTCGCGCTGAGCGTGCAAAACTCTTTGGCAAAGAGACTCATGCTGAACATGTCATTGCAGTACAAACCGCTGAGCATCCAAACAATGTTCATGCAATGCTTCGAAAGATCGCGCCTGCCGCGGTCCGTAACGCAAAGGCAGAGGCTGACGATCTGAAAAAATCTGCCGGCACCGATATTGAAAGCTGGGACTGGGGTTTCTATACCGAGAAAGTTCGTCTTGAAAAGTACAACATTGATACAACAAAGATGCGGCCTTACTTCGAGCTAGAACGAGTACTACATGATGGTGTTTTCTTTGCAGCCAACAAGTTGTTCGGAATTACCTTTAAAGAACGTCCAGATTTAGTCACTTATCATCCTGAAGCGCGAGCATTTGAAGTCAATAATGAGGATGGAACAAAAGTTGGTCTATTCATCGGAGATTTCTTTACCCGTGATTCAAAGCGCGGTGGGGCCTGGATGAATAGCCTTGTAAACCAAAACTTTCTATTTGATCAACTTCCGGTTGTTGTAAACAACTTGAATATTCCAAAACCACCTGCTGGAAAGCCAACTCTTCTAACTTTTGCCGAGACAACGACTCTGTTCCACGAGTTTGGTCATGCACTTCATGGATTGCTGTCACAAGTTAAATACCCACGTGTTTCAGGTACTTCAGTTCAACGTGACTTTGTTGAATTCCCATCACAAGTAAATGAGATGTGGATCCTGTGGCCAGAAGTAGTAGAAAACTATGCGCGTCATTTTGAAACTGGTGAGAAGTTACCGCAAGAATGGATCGATAGTCTGGATGCTGCAAGTACTTTCAATGAAGGTCATGCGACAACAAGTTATTTGGCTGCTGCAACACTTGATTTAGCATGGCACTCACTTAATGTTGAAGAAGCAGCAAAGGTCACTGATGTTGAGGCATTTGAAGCTCAAGCGATAAAGGATTACGGCTTAGATTTTGCACCAGTCCCAACTCGTTACCGATCTACATACTTCAGCCACATCTTTGCCGGTGGATATTCATCGGGTTACTACGGCTATATCTGGTCTGAGGTATTGGATGCAGATACCGTTGACTGGTTTAAGGAAAATGGTGGATTGCTACGTGCCAATGGCGAACATTTCAAGAACACACTTCTTGGACGGGGTGGTTCGATCGATTCTATGCAAATGTTCCGCAACTTCCGTGGCCGAGATTCAAAAATTGAGCCTCTTCTGAAGCGACGCGGTCTGCTGTAACCATTTATTTATAGGTTTTCTAGCGGTAAGTTGCGGTCATGAGAAACCAATCCTTATCCAAGAAAATTCAATTGCTGGTGGCCTTAATTGCAACCTTTTCCTTTGGCTTACCTGCAATTGCATCGGCTGTACCAGCAACCATCAATCTGACTGTCCACTATCAGCGACCTGGTAATGACTATCAGGATTGGAATTTATGGTTGTGGAAAAACCTAACCTCTGGAGCAGATGTTGATGTTGATTCCAAGGGAGTTACTTTTACCTCAGCTGATGATTTTGGAAAGATTGCCACGGTGAAAATTGAAGGTATGGAAAAGTTTGAAAATGTTGGCATTATCGTAAGAAAAGGTGCTTGGGATTCAAAAGATATGGGTGATGATCGATTTATCACCAATATTCCAGATAATGGAAATGTTGAAATTTGGTTACGACAAGGAGACCCGACAATTCACTACTCAATTCCTACTACACCGATTCCAAAAAATCCCGCAGTTGAATTAACAAAGCTGTATGACTCCCCTGAATTTGCAGCTAAGTACACCTATACCGGTAACGATTTGGGTGTCACATATACAAAGGCTTCAACAAAACTACGTGTGTGGGCTCCAACGGCAACTGCAGTTAATGTTGTGACTTATAAGGAATCTGATTCCCCTTCATCATCTGGTGCTTTGACAAAAATGTCATACGACACAAAGGGAACCTGGGTTGCAACTCTTAAAGGGGATCAAAATGGCACGGTATTTAACTATCGAGTCAGTGTAAATAACACAATAAATGAAGCAGTGGATCCGTATGTACGCGCTACAACCGTTAACGGAGCTCGTGGAGTAATCGTGAATTTGGATGCCACAGATCCAAAGGGTTGGGGTACTTCAAAACCAAAATTTAGTGGCAAGCCGACTGATGCCATCATTTATGAACTTCACGTTCGGGATCTTTCAGTGGATGCATCTAGTGGTATTTCAGCAAAAAATAAGGGCAAGTTCTTAGCGCTTGCAGAGTTGAATACAAGTAATAACGGGCAAAAAACGGGTGTTTCCGCGATTAAAGATCTTGGAGTAACTCACGTCGAGTTACTACCGATCTTTGACTTCGCTACAGTTAATGAAAATCTCCCTTCATTTAACTGGGGTTATGATCCTCAAAATTACAACGTCCCCGAAGGTTCTTATAGCTCAGATCCGAAGAAGCCAACAGCACGCATTACGGAACTGAAAAGTGCAATTATGGGATTGCATAAAGCTGGGCTTCGCGTGAATATGGATGTGGTTTATAACCATGTTTCAAACGCAAATACATTTAGTCAAAACTTGATTGTTCCAGGATATTTCTTCCGTCGAGATGACAACGGAAACTTAACAAGTGGTAGCGGCTGTGGCAACGATGTTGCATCAGAGCGACCAATGGTTCGTAAATTTATCGTCGATTCAGTCAAGTACTGGACAACTGAGTACAACTTAGATGGATTCCGTTTTGACTTGATGGGATTAATGGACATAGAAACCATTAACGAAATCACAACTGTATTGAAGAAAATTGATCCAACTATTCTTGTGATTGGTGAAGGTTGGAACATGGGAACTCTTCCAGCAAATAAGAGAGCTAACCAGCTCAATATCTCTGAGTTGCCTAGAGTCTCACACTTTAATGATCAGGTTCGCGATGGCATTAAGGGTTCTGTGTTTGATTCCGCAGACACGGGCTTTGCCACAGGAAAATTCACTTCAAAAATGAATGTGCTTGCAGGTATTGTCGGTAATACCGATTACTCCACCGAGATAATGACAAAGTGGACGACTTTAGCCCCAGGTCAATCCGTAAACTATGTCGAGTCACATGACAACATGACATTGGTAGACAAAATAACTGCCAGCGTTAAGGATGCAAAGCCAGCTGATATCGCACAATTAAGCCGACTTGCTTCTTCAATTCCGTTCCTGGCTCAAGGAATGCCATTTATGCAAGCCGGACAAGAATTTCTGCGATCAAAGGGTGGAGATTCAAATAGCTACAAATCTAGCGACCTTGTAAATTCATTAAAGTGGAGCACGCAATCAACAAATGCTTCTACGGTTAAGTATTTCAAGGGATTAATCGCTCTACGTAAGGCACACCCTGCTTTCCGTATGGAGACAACCGATCAAGTTCGTAAGAACTTGAAGTTCCTTACATCACCTGAAGGAACTATTGCTTACACACTCAATGGCAGCGCAGTGAAAGATTCTGCAGCGACATTGGTAGTGGTGCACAATGCAAACACAACTCCGCAAACAATTACTTTGCCGAAATCTGGAAGTTGGTCGGTTCTGGTTGAATCCGGGATCGCGGGAACTTCTGTTCTTCGCAAGCTAACTGGTAGCTCGGTTATTGTAGAAGCACGTTCGACTCTGGTAATTACTCAGTAAAATAGTTTAGGGTCACTCAACAACTCTGAATATTTCTTTGTAATAGCTACTAGATCACCTTGTACTAGTAAGCGTTTGTCGCGACCCAATTCGCCAAAAACTATTGTGAAATCGCGAGCGCGGCAATCAAATGCTTTTGCTAGCTCTTTTATGACTGCTTCATTTGCTTTGCCATCTACTGCGGGTGCTTGCACCGCAACAATTAAACGCGGAGGATCTCCGGCTACACCGCCAACTTTATTTCGTGAAGAGTTTGGGCGAACCCGTATTTCAATGAGCAGTTGCTCTGGCATTTAGCCAGCAGAACCTGAACCCGATGGTCCGGCCTTGCGCTGAACCTGTGGAGCTCCACCACTTCGTTGTCCACCGCGGATCTTTGATCCTGATTCGGCATGAGCTTGTGTACCTGGCGCCCCTGGCTTGTTCTTCTTTGCTTCGAGAGCAGCAAGCATTCGTGCCTTCATATCATCATTTTTATCGGCCATGTATGCAGTCTACCGCCTTCCAAACTAATCGTTGGTTGGGTTACGAGCTTGACTCTTTGTATTCGCGCAAACGTTCAAGAACTTCTGATTCGCGATAGCGACGATGACCACCTAATGTGCGAATTGCTGTCAGCTTTCCAGCCTTTGCCCAACGGGTAACAGTCTTTGGATTTACATGAAATCGTTGTGCTACCTCTTTAGGGGTCAAAAGAACTTCAGCATCAGGGATGCGGTTGCTCATAGTGACTCCTTTAGATTGTGCTGTGTCCGATTTAGCCTGTATTGGGGTGAAGTATTACCCGTATTCGAGCGTGAAGCAATACCCACGTACTAACGATTAAGAGGCTTGCTCGAAGGCTTGTACTAAGCGCCAGCGTGACATTAACCGTTGATATCCCACACCAGCAGCCATTCCATCTGCAGTTGCAAGACCTGCAACTGAACTCGTTACATCCTCAATTGAAGTGTCAGCATCTAATCCTTCTTCACCAGAATCACGTAGCGCTTTATCCATGTAATTAGCTAAACCACCGTAATCAAGTTCTACTAATGATTGTGGGTGAAACATTTCTAGCCATGCTAAAAGATTTTCAAGTTCTTGTTCAACTGGACCATC
>WLCR01000066.1 GCA_009705235.1 Actinomycetota bacterium
ACATCAGAGTATTCAATGTTGCCTCGTGCAACACATACACGATCAGATCGTGAAAGCGTTAAAGGAAAGCTTGGTGGTCGCACACAAGAGATTTCACGATTAGTTGGCCGTTCTTTGCGTGCAATAGTAAATATGAAGGAACTTGGCGAAAACACAATTGTAATTGACTGTGATGTATTACAAGCAGACGGTGGAACTCGCACTGCAGCAATCACCGGCGCATATGTGGCACTTGCTGATGCAATTTCTTGGGCAAAGGCACAAGGGCACATTAAAGCTGATGCAAAACCTCTCAATGATTCTGTTGCAGCGGTAAGTGTTGGAATCATTGATGGCGTTCCAATGCTCGATCTTTGTTACGAAGAAGATGTTCGAGCAGGAACAGATATGAATGTTGTTGTTGCTGGTGATGGACGATTCATCGAAGTTCAAGGAACTGCTGAAGGTGAACCCTTTGATCGCGCATTGTTGAATCAGCTTCTTGATTTAGCGGTTGCAGGCTGTTCAACACTTAATCAGTTGCAGAAAGATGTCCTTGCTAAGTAATGTCTCACAAACTTGTTTTAGCAACGCGTAATCAAGGAAAGATCACTGAGTTTCGACGAATTCTGGATGCACTTGCACCAGGTGCTATCGAACTTATTGGTGTTGATCAATTTTCAGATTTGGTAGATGTTGAAGAAACTGGATCAACCTTTGAAGAAAACTCATTGTTAAAGGCGCGATATACGAGCCAAGCAACCGGGTTACCCGCCATTGCCGATGATTCTGGGTTATGCGTAGATGCTTTAAATGGTGATCCCGGAATATTTTCTGCCAGGTGGGCAGGTGAGCATGGCAACGACAACGCAAACCTGGAGAAGGTTTTAGATCAGCTCAAAAATACTCCAGATGAACAGCGCACCGCACACTTCATGTGTGTGGCATCGCTAGTGCTTCCGGATGGACGTCAACAGGTTGCCAAAGGTCGATTTGATGGGGTTATTTTGCGTGCCCCAATTGGAGAAAATGGATTTGGCTACGATCCAATATTCCAGCCAGCAGGGATGTCCATTTCTTCTGCGCAATTGAGCGCGGAGGAAAAGGATTTATTGAGCCACCGCGGAAAATCACTTCGCGCATTAGCACCTCATGTCATCCATTTGCTCGCGAGCCTGAGGTAACCTTTACCTATCACAGCGCGTTAATTACGTGCTTATAGCAATCCAAGGAGTTCGAAGTGGCCGTTAAGAAGACCGCAAAGAAAGCAGCAAAGAAGTCTCTTGCAAAGAAGACAGCTGCAAAGAAGTCGCCAGCTAAGAAAGCTGTAGCGAAAAAGAAGACAACTAAGAAAGCTGTTGCTAAGAAAGCAGTTGCCAAGAAAGCTGTAGCGAAGAAGACAGCTAAGAAAACTGCACCAAAGCGTGTCGTAAAGAAGACAGCAAAGAAAGCTGTAGCCAAAAAAGTTGTTAAGAAAACTGCGAAGAAAGCTCCTGCAAAGCGCGTAGTTAAGAAAGCCACGACAACTCGTGTTTCTTCTGCAGCTGCAGCGGTAGTTGCGCCACCACGCCCACCAGCGCCGGTTGCAGCACCTAAGCCAGTTGCTGCACCTAAAGCATCAACTTCAAATCGCACAGCATGGATTGTTGTTATTGGAATTGTGGCGTTGGTTGCAATTGTTTGGTCTCAATCATCTGGATCTGATTCCGATGACGCAGCAACTCCTGCGCCTTCAATGTCAGAGACTGCAGAGCCAAGTGCATCTGCTGAGCCATCTGCAACAGAAACCACAGGTGCAGTTGTAACAGCAGTCGAAGCCCCAACAAAGTTTGTTGCTCTCAATAGCGCAGATGGATTGAAGCTTCGCTGGATCGCACCAACAGCAGTTGATGGTTTAACTGGATATAACGTTGAAATTCGTGCAAACGGAGCAGGCGAGTGGACAGTTATTGCAACTGTTCCGGCAGATCAGCTAACTCAGAATGTTACAAAGGCAAGTGATTCAGGTTGGACTCAGTTCCGTGTTTCATCTGTGTACTCAGATGGACAGACTGCATCAGCTACAGCTTTTGGAATTCCAGGAGAGTTCAAGTAAATCTGCAATTTAGTAGTTTAATAAAAATCCCCCACCAAACTGGTGGGGGATTTTTTTGTTCCAATTTCAAAGTTTTCTACAGTTGAGTGGTTATTGCATCTACATATGCACGAACACCTGCAGGAACAAGGTGAACTCCATCTGGGGCAAAATATTCCGGATGTCCATTAGAAATTGCTGCCCAATCAACTAAGTAAGCACCGTAGATTGCTGCGTATTGGGCAATCAGAGCATTGTTGTCATCTCGCCAAGCACGCGGAACGGCAGTATTCACAACGACAATTCGGGGTTGGACTTTGATTTCTTCAAAAATAGCGACAACTTGTTCTTTTGTTAGTTTGTTGTTGTTACCCAGATTTAGAACAATTGTTGCATTAGTCATATTTATCTTGTCATGCGCAATGACACTTAGCAGTTCTGCTGCCTGTCGACCAACACGCGCATTAATCAATCCAATTGGTTGACGACTATCTAATTCAAAACGAATTCCCAGAATTACAGAGTCACCTGTAACCCATAGTCCAGGATTACTTGTATCTACTGGAACAGTTGGGACTGGTGTTTCTAATTGCTCCTTCAATTCGGTCAATTTCTTATCGCTCTTGGCTATTGCATTGCTTGCGACAGTGCCTGTTATCCCAATTAGCGACACAACAATGAGCAATACACCGGTTTTTTGACGCAACTGCACACGCTTAGTTCGGTACTTCATTCCCTTAAACCAATAATCAATTAATCCGGTACGTACAGGAAGTTCAACTAAACGTAATGAAATATCTGCCAATGCAAAGACGATAAGTACTCGTAATGTAAATAATGCCCAATCCGAACCTTCGAGATCATAATCTGGGCGGGTAACTTGAAAAACTACCCAGTGCCAAAGATAAATTGCGTATGACCGTTCGCCAATCCAAACAAATGGTTTGCTACATAAGATAGGTGCGAAACGAGACGCTGGGTGAACAATTGAAGTAAGAATCGCGCAGCCACATAGTCCGGCTAAAGGAAAAGCAATTTTGTACAGCGTTGGGTCGCTTTCATCAATAAATAGAAAAGCAGCAATAATTCCTAAGAATCCAACTATTCCAATCCCATCAATAAAATCTTGTGCCTTACGAGTGACAGTTTCCTGCAGATTCTGTGGAATCCAGCTGACGGCAAGAGCGGCACCTAAAAACAATCCAATGCTGTGGGTGTCTGTTCCAAAGTACACATGACTAACCTTTGAAGTGCTAGCTGCATCAATCTGAAGTGAGACCACGAGCAATGCAATACCTGAGAATGCAGCAATCAATAGGGCAGCACCGGGGATTTTGTTCTTTCCAAAATAACGCAGAACTAATAACAAAATCAGTGGCCACACTAGGTAGAACTGGGCTTCTACCCCTAAAGACCAGGTGTGTTGCAGTAGGGGTGGGCGCCCGATTGCTTCGAAGTAATCTGTTTCTCGGAAAACTAACCACCAGTTCATTCCACCAAATAAGGCAAAGGGGGTGTCACCCAAAAATCGGCGCATCGTATCTGGTGCCCAAAAGCCAACAACAATTGTTGTTGTGATGATCATGAATACAAGTGGAGGCAGAAGTCTACGAATTCGGGCGACATAGAAAGCCCGTAAATCTAAACCACCACTGCGTTGGATTGAATCCAGTAGCAAACGAGTAATTACGTATCCAGAGATTACAAAGAAAAGATCAACACCTAAGAAACCGCCTGGAATCCAATTAAATCCCAAGTGATACAGCATCACCGCAATGACTGCGACGGCGCGCAAACCATCAATGGCAGGTATGTATCGGATACTTCGTTCTGTGGTCATGAATAATTAACTCCTACGAAGTAACGCTGTTTTAAATAGCGATGCGCTATTTAGCGCTTTGCAGATTTCTTTGCAGCACTTTTCTTTGCAGGAGCTTTTTTAGCTGACTTCTTTACAGCTTTTTTCGGTGCAGCTAATGCAGGACGAGTGCGTTGGCTTGAAACTTTAAGGGGACCTGGATTAATCAGCGTGTCATCTGAATTGAGATTATCAAGAACTGTTTTTTGTAGCTCTTCTAATCTCTGGAATGCACCATCTAGGCGATTTCGAGATTGTTGAATTGCAGATTCTGCCGCATCTAGTGATTGTTTCTGGATGCGATAGAGACGTTCGGCTTCAGAGATAACACCTGAAAGCCATTGACGGTATCCGGTAACTTCAGTTGTTGCATCTGTAATGATGCGTTCACCTTCGCGGCGAGCTGCGGTAGCAATAGCAGAGATTTCTCGCTTCTTACTCTCCATCAATGCTTCTGCTTCAGATTCTGCCAGTGCAATCTTTTCTTCTGCTTCTGATTCAGCAGCTTGGATATATTTGCGTCCCCGAGTTTCGGCACCTGAAAGGATTGTGCGAGCCTTTGCTTCGGCTGCTTCAAGCTCTTCTTTTGTAGCGCGTGTAGTTTCTGATACCAACCGAGTTGCCGCAACTTGCGCCTTGCTTTCACGCGCTTGGGCAGATTTGATCATTGACATCGCGGTTTCAGTTGCAAGAATTTCAAACTCTTCTTTGGTCAAGCCGGTGATGTCACGGCGAGATTTTAAATCTGCAATCTGTGCTTCAAGTTCACGAATGCGATCAACAGAAGAAGGCAGGTTTGTGCTCTCTTCTTCCGTGAAGCCCACCCAATTAAGGAAGTTCTTCTTCTTGGCCATCATGCACCTCGCTGCTCAATTCATACCTGATTAAAACCCTGTGTAGAGATGGCTTAGGTTAGAGCAATGACCTATTTACTGTAAATCGCCGCGGAGATCGCTATGTACTGACTTATCCATGCAGCGAGCACGAAAATGTGGAAGAGCTCGTGGAAGCCGAAGTATTTCGCCTCGCGACCAGGACGCTTGAGGGCGTAAAAGATAGCGCCAACTGAATAGAACAAACCACCAATCGCAATTGGAAGTAGCACCCACAAACCACCGGCTCGATATAGGGCTGGAGTGTAAAAAACAGCGACCCAACCCAGCGCCAAGTAATTGGCAACATATAGCCAACGAGGCGCACCAATCCAGAAAATACGAATTGCCACACCCAGGGCCGCACCGATCCACACAACCGACAACAAGATTGTTCTATCGCGTCCTTCGAGCAAGGCAACTGCAAATGGTGTGTATGAACCTGCGATCAATAAATTAATGTTTGCATGATCCCAACGGCGCCACATCATTTTCTTTTTTGGAACCCATGGGACACGATGATAAATAGCTGAAACGCTGAACAACATAATCGAAGTAACAGAAAAGATCGCCACTGCAAATTTCAGAGATTCTTTACTTAATAAGAATAAAACAAGTGAAGCAATGATGACCGCCGGCGTTGCCCCAAGGTGAAACCAACCTCTTAACTTAGGAGGTGTAATTGCTCTCGGTGGAGTTATTGGGGTCTGGCTCATATGGGCCAGCCTATTGCAATTAATTCAAACTCAGCGTGGACAAACTCCAAAGCCACTGCCAAACTTCGCGCATGACACATAGATCACCCATATTTGAAATTAGCGATGTTTACATCGACCAAGAAGCAGCCCTTAGTCCAATGGGTTGCACCTACCTTGGAAATGGACTTAATCAAGACAAACTCGATGACTTTTCAATCGCAGCAGCCGAAGTAAGCGCGAACTTAACCCGCGAAACTTTAAAGAAACTCTCTGCAATGCAACCAATCGATGAAATTGACCGTATTGCAAAAGCGGTTATGACCGAACGTCTTGAATCTGGGCTTGCATTGCATGACAGTCAAGAAGGATATGTATTGTGGAATGTTTTGACATCACCCCCATCAAATGTGCGTTCGATCTTCGAACTGATGCCAAAGAACTCCGCACAGGATTTCGACAATATTGCTAAGCGTCTAGTTGCAGTTGATGCTGCTTACAGTTCTTGGTGCGAAACAATCATCACAATTGCTAAGAGCGGGAAAACCACTGCTCAGCGCCAGGTAAAGGGCGTTATTGAACAATTAGATAGTTACGCCAATGGTGGATACAGCGCCATGTGTAAAAACTTTGATGCTGATGGAAAATATCCAGCAATGCACGAAGCAGCAAAGTTGGCTGAAGCTGCCTCCGCAAAGACC
>WLCR01000067.1 GCA_009705235.1 Actinomycetota bacterium
CCCAGAAATTCTCCCTTTGGTGAAACAACATCCAAATTAGTTGACGTTCCAAAATCAACCACAATTGCTGGGCCGCCATACAAGGTGTGAGCTGCCAATGTATTAACAATCCGATCTGCGCCTATTTCTTTTGGGTTATCAACCAGTAGTGGTACACCAGTTTTGATTCCAGGCTCGACAATTGTTACCCGAACATCTGCAAAATAATAAGCAATCATTGTTCGTAGTTCGCGTAATGTGGCAGGAACGGTTGAGCACACAGCTAAGCCTGTCAGCTTGTAATCCTCGATTAACGCTCGATATTGCAACCATAGTTCGTCAGCTGTGCTGCGTGGATCTGTCTTAACTCTCCACGAGTGAACTAGTTTCTTGTCATCAAAGATTCCAAGTACGGTATTTGTGTTTCCTACATCAACTGTTAATAACATAACTATCTCCCCACCATTGGCATGTTATCTATCAAACGAACTCCCTCGACCCACCCAGCAATTATTGCTCGACGGTTCTCTGTGCCTTCATCGGCTAACGTGAAATCCTTTTCATCAACAATCGTTGCGTAATCTTTATCGAATCCTGGCTCGGTAGAAAGTGTTGTATTTAAAATCTCCTGTGCTATTTCTACTGTTGGGGCAAGCTTTGCCGCTGCTAGCGCCCTATGAATAACTAGTGCGATGTTTCGACCTGACTCGCTAAGTCGAAGATTGCGTGATGACATTGCTAAGCCATCAAATTCACGAACCGTTGGAACACTAATTATTTCAACTTTGGATTTCATTGCTTTAATAATTGTTAATTGTTGGAAATCTTTCTCTCCAAAAATTGCCTTATCTGGTTTTGCGATTGCAAAAAGACGATCAACAACTGTTACGACGCCATCAAAGTGTCCAGGACGCGAAGAGCCTTCATATATATTTCCTAGCGCACCAGCGCTTAATGTTTTGAATCCTTCTGGATAAAGATCTTCGTATTCAGGAAACCAGACCTCGTTTGCACCAGCAATTGTTGCAATTTCAATATCACGTTCTGGCGATCGTGGATATTCTTCTAAATCTTCCTTACTTCCAAACTGCAATGGATTTACAAAGATACTAACGATGACATCTTTATCTATCGTGCGCGCACGTTTAATTAACGCTTGGTGGCCTTTATGTAAGGCGCCCATAGTTGGCACTAATACAGTCATTTCAGTGGCTCCAGTCCTTTCGTGGGGTACCGGGCGAGATGGTGCACAGTTTACCTCTATGCAGGCAATTGCTCCAAAAGTTCTTTTATCGATCCATGCGTGAGCAAGATTGCATCAGGCTCAATTTCTAACCAGGGCTGCAAAACAAAGCGTCGTTCATGTGCGCGAGGATGTGGCAACTGTAATTCGTCAGCCTTGCTTAATAACCCACCGTATTGAATTAAATCCAAATCAATAGTTCGAGGTCCCCAGTGTTCAACTCTTTCGCGACCTAAGCTTTTTTCGATTCCATGTAGCAAAGACAGTAAATCCATGGCAGGTAATTCGCTATCAATTATGCATACGGCATTTAAGTAATCAGGCTGCTCGGGCCCACCAACGGGGGCAGTTGTGTAATAACTAGAAACCAACTGAACATCTGTTGCTTCACGTAACAAGGCAATTGCAAGATCCAGGTTTTCTTGAGGTTGGCCGATGTTGGCGCCAAGTGCAATTACAGCTTTCATCGGACTCTGGTTACGACTACTGCAATATCTTTTAATTGAGCTGCAACTGGTGCTTGGGGTTTGTGAACCGTTACAGTCACAGAAAGTACCTTGATGTGTTGATTCAAAACACGCTCAGCAATTCGGGCAGCAAGCTTTTCAATCAAGTTAACTGGATTAGTCGTAATTTCTTCAACAACTAATTCTGTGATTTCTGCATAGTTAACCGTGTCTTCAATTGCATCCGACTGTGATGCTGCCTTCAAATCGACCGAAAGTGTTAAGTCAACAAAGAAGTCTTGACCATCTTTACGTTCTTGTTCAAATAATCCGTGATAACCAAAGCCATGGATGCCTGATAAAACAATCTGATCGTTCATTTGGTCAGCACCTCACTATGTGGTTTCACACTATGAACTCTAACTGCCCACACACCCGTGGTGGCAAGTCGCTTAGTTAATTCAATGCTTGCTTGTTCACGTTCATCTGGAGAATCCCCACCTAGAAATCGTTTTCGCGAGCCACCAACTAATACGGGGTAACCCATTGCAACAAATTTATCGATCGAATCAATGATCTCCCAGTTGTGCTGGGCATCTTTAGCAAAGCCCAGGCCTGGATCAATTATCAAATTACTGGGATTGATGCCGGCATCTAGAGCAGCATCTACGCGCTCTTGTAGCTCTGAAATCACATCAACAACCACATCGTTGTAAATAGCCTTTGAATTCATATCTTTTGATTGCCCGCGCCAGTGCATTGCAATATATGGAAGCTGTAAACGAGCAGCTGTCCGTAGCATCTGTGAGTCTGCCAATCCCCCGCTAACATCATTAATTATTGCTGCTCCAGCTTTAATTGCTGCTTCGGCTGTACTGGCACGCATTGTGTCAATACTTATGCGTGCACCATGCTTTGCAAGTTCCGTAATTACCGGGATTGTGCGTTGTATTTCTTCCGCTTCGCTTACGCGATCTGCACCAGGTCGAGTTGATTCACCACCGATATCGATTATGTCGACGCCTTCTGCAATCATTTCTAAACCGCGTGCGACTGCAGCATCAAAATCATTATGTCGCCCACCATCGGCAAATGAATCAGGGGTTACATTCAATATGCCCATGATCAACATGAGAATTACGCCTTGGTGATGAGTGAAATTGCTTCTGCACGTGTAGCAGGATTTGTTAACGCACCCCGAACTGCTGATGTTGTAGTTCGAGCCTGGGATTTTTTCACTCCGCGCATCGACATACATAGATGTTCGCAATCAATAATCACAATTACGCCCAATGGATCAAGGATACTTACCATTGCATCTGCAATTTGAGTAGTTAAACGCTCTTGCACTTGTGGGCGCTTTGCATACATGTCAACCAAACGTGCAAGCTTTGAAAGACCAGTGATCTTTCCACGTGGGATATATCCGATATGCGCAACACCGTGGAAAGGAGTTAAATGATGTTCGCAGTGTGAAAACACTTCGATGTCCCGAACGATTACCAACTCTTCATGACCAATATCAAAAGTTGTTGTTAAAACATCTTCGGGTGATTGCCACAATCCTTCAAAGTTTTCCTTCATTGCGCGTGCAACCCGTGCAGGAGTTTCCTTTAAACCATCGCGGTCTGGATCTTCGCCAAGGGCAATAAGTAGCTCGCGAACCGCCTTTTCAGCACGTTCCTGGTCATAAGGACCAGATGCGCGACCATCAGAGACAGATACTTTATTTACCGTCACTTGCAGCCTTCTTGCGACGAGTTGCTTTCTTAGGCTCTTTAGGTGTTTCGACAACAATCCGCTCAGGAACATCCACTGGTGGTTGATCAGACGGAATGCGAGTAGCAGATCCTGTCCATGCAGGACGCTTTGTAACCAGTTTTACCTTTTTAAAGATTGCAGCGATTTCATCCTTGTTCAAAGTTTCTTTTTCAAGAAGTTCAACCACCATCTCATCAAGAATCTTGCGATTAGCAACCAAGATATCAAATGCTTCTTGATGTGCATTCTCAATTAAACGACGAATTTCACGATCAACGACTCCTGCAATGTTCTCGCTGTAATCGCGTTGATGCCCGTAGTCGCGACCTAAGAATGGTTCGGATGCTCCGCCACCAAGTTTGATTGCACCGATTGCTTCAGTCATTCCATATTGAGTAACCATTGCTCGTGCGAGCTCGGTTGCTTTTTCAATGTCATTGGAAGCACCAGTTGATGGATCATGGAAAATAAGTTCTTCAGCTGCGCGGCCACCTAATGAATATGCCAACTGATCAAGTAGCTGATTGCGAGTTGTTGAGTACTTATCTTCATCCGGCAAAACCATGGTGTAACCAAGTGCGCGGCCTCGAGGCATGATTGTCACTTTGTGAACAGGGTCTGTATGTGGCAATGCATGGGCAACTAGTGCGTGACCTGCTTCGTGATAAGCAGTAACTCGTCGTTCATCATCACTCATTAATCGAGATTTACGTTGTGGTCCCGCCATCACACGATCAATTGCTTCATCTAGTTCTGGGTTTCCAATGACCGCTTTATTTTCACGAGCAGATAGAAGTGCTGCTTCATTAAGCACATTTGCTAAATCTGCACCTGTAAAACCAGGTGTACGACGGGCGTAATCAACTAGCTTTACTTCATCACTTAGCGGCTTGCCCTTTGCATGGACCTGCAAGATTGCTTCTCGACCCTTTAAGTCAGGACGATCAACAGCGATCTGACGATCAAAACGACCTGGGCGTAACAACGCAGGATCTAGAACATCTGGACGATTTGTTGCAGCGATCAAAATTACCTTTGAGTTTTCTTCGAAGCCATCCATCTCGACCAATAATTGATTAAGAGTCTGTTCACGTTCATCGTGACCACCACCCATACCTGCACCACGTTGGCGACCCACCGCATCAATTTCGTCGATAAAAACAATTGCAGGTGCATTTGCTTTTGCTTGATTAAACAAATCGCGGACGCGCGCTGCACCAACACCAACAAACATTTCTACAAAGTCAGAACCTGAAATTGAATAGAAAGGTACCCCGGCTTCACCAGCTACAGCGCGAGCCAAAAGTGTCTTACCTGTTCCTGGAGGGCCAAATAATAAAACGCCCTTAGGAATCTTTGCGCCAAGTGGTGCGTATTTTTCTGGCTTTGCAAGGAAATCTTTAATCTCATCTAATTCGGCAAGTGCTTCATCCGCTCCTGCTACATCCTTAAATGTTGTCTTAGGAACATCATTGTCCTGCAATTTTGCACGAGATTTTCCAAATTGGAAAACCTTGTTTCCGCCTTGTGCCTGACTCATAAACCAAAAGAACAGGAATCCAATAAGCAAAAACGGAATTATCGAGAAAAGGAATGACACTAATAATGATTGAGAAGGAACTTTTACATTCCAACCCTGTGAAGGTGGATTAGCAGTTAATGCATCAACCAAAGTTGGCTCTTGACGTGCAACATAGAAAGATTCAACCTTCGAATCACCCTTAATTGTGTTGCCAGGAGTAAGGATTAGGCGAATCTTCTGGTCCTTATCTACAAGTTCTGCAGAAAGGACTTTCGACTGAGTAATTGCATCAATTGCTTGTGAAGTTTCTATTTGGGTGTACTTATTGCCCGCAGATGTGATTTGACCAAATACCGTAACGGCAAAGATCGCAGCAACAATCCAAAAAAGAGGACCGCGGAAAATTTTACCGCCGGTGCTTGCAGGCTTTTTTGTTGCGTTCTTGCCTGAAAAACTCTTCTTCGTTGGCTTCTTAGGCTTTTGTGCTTGTGACATGTCTGGGGATTCTCGTTTCTATTTCTTATTCGTACATGTGCTTAGCAAGCACGCCAATAAAAGGAAGGTTTCGGTACTTTTCATCGAAATCAAGTCCATACCCAATTACGAAATCTTTTGGAATATCAAAGCCAACATACTTAACGTTGACTTCAACCTTTGCTGCTTCTGGCTTACGCAAAATTGAGAGAATCTCTACTGAACCAACACCACGTGATTCAAGGTTTGCCTTGAGCCAAGAAAGTGTTAAACCTGAATCAACAATGTCTTCGACAATTAATACGTTGCGTCCAGTGATGTCTCGATCTAAATCTTTAAGGATACGAACAACTCCGCTGGACTTTGTTCCGGATCCATATGAAGAAACCGCCATCCAATCCATATCTATGTGGCGTTGCAGAGCGCGGGAAAGATCGGCAACTGCCATAACTGCACCTTTTAATACGCCAACAAGTAGCAGGTCTTTACCTTCGTAATCTTTATCAACCTGTGCTGCGAGCTCTTTGATTCGTGCTTGCAACTGTTCTTCGGTCACGATTACGCGTTCGATATCGCCCTTGACTGCTTCTAAATCCACGATTCTCCCTATGGTCGGTGCGGTGAGAGCGAAAGTCTGCCCGAA
>WLCR01000068.1 GCA_009705235.1 Actinomycetota bacterium
TCTTACCAGCCTTTGGAGGCGAAACGATAAGACCACGTTGACCCTTACCAATTGGTGCGATCAAGTCGATAACACGTGTTGTAAGAACATTTGGCTCTGTCTCAAGGCGCAAACGCTCCTGAGGATAAAGTGGAGTTAGCTTTCCGAACTCAACACGGTTGCGTGCTTCTTCGGGAGTCATACCGTTAACTGTTTCAAGAGTAATAAGTGCGTTGAACTTCTGCTTAGTTTCACCTTCACGCGGTTGGCGAACTTGGCCTGTTACAACGTCTCCCTTGCGCAGACCGTTCTTACGAACCTGCTGCAATGAGACATACACATCGTTTGGTCCAGGCAAGTATCCAGCGGTGCGAATAAATGCGTAGCTTTCAAGAATATCGAGCAAGCCGCCTACTGGAACTAGAACATCATCTTCACCAATAACTGGTTCACGCTCTTCACGTGGCGCACGGTCACGGTTGCGATCGCGGTTTCGGTCACGTCCACGACCACGGTCATTGCGGTCATAACGATCGTTGCGACCACCGCGGTCATTGTTGCCCCGGTCATTGTTGTTCTGGGGCGCTGAATCCTCATCACCATCATCATCAGAATCCTGATTGTTGTTGGAAGGTTTTGAATCCTTCTTGCGGTTGTTGCGTGCTTCGCGGCGTGCTTCGCGTTCAGCTTTTGCAGCTTCGCGGTTCTTTGCCTGCAAATCAGCGATCGCTTCTACAAGTGCGTCTTTTTTCATCTTAGCTGCGCCATCGACACCCAGTTGAGTTGCAACTGTCTTTAACTTCGGAAGGGTCATGGCAGCAAGCTCTGGACTTTGTGAGCGAACTGGTTCAATTTCTGTTGTCATGAATATCTTTTCACTATCGGTTCTAGGGCTTAAATCCTAAAGAACCTGGGATTTTTGTTTTTTATACTTTTTTTGGGACATTGTCTGATGTGTTACTGGCCGCTAGATGTGCCGTTCAGATGTGAGAAGGCTAGCAGGAGAGTGCGCGAATTCGCAAAATTAAGCGGTGATGACGCTTACGCCTGTGCGTGAAATGCCCAGAGAAATCATGTGGAACTTATCCCCGGCCGCACGCTCTAATTCAGCAGCCTCTGAATCTCCCCCTGTATGTAGAACCAGCACTGTTGGACCAGCACCTGAAATAAAGGCGGCCACACCAGCTTTACGAAGCTTTGTCATGAGCGCAAAACTATTAGGCATCGCATCCTTGCGATATGCCTGATGCAAGTAATCTTCGGTCGCACCCAACAATAGATCTGGACGATGTTGCAAAGCTTGAACTAATACTGCAACGTTGCTTGAATTCTTGACTGCGTCAGAATGTGGGATTGATTCAGGCAACATTCTACGAGCCTTTGATGTTGATAGTTCAGTTGCTGGAACAAATGCAAGAACACCGATACGTGGATCAACTTCAAAGTTTAAGGATTGTGCAACAACATGACCGCGTTGGGATTCTTGCCAGGCCAAGTTTGCACTCCCATAAATAGCCGCTGAAACATTATCAGGATGGCCTTCCATTTCATTTGCAATGTTCAACATATCTTCAAGAGACATACGTTCATTGCCACCAAGAACAAGTGCTCGTGAAAGTGCTAATCCGCCGACGATCGCTGCAGCAGATGATCCCAGACCACGACCATGTGGAATCATGTTTAATTGGCGTAATGAAATGCCACGTGGGCGACCACCTAAGAAATCAAAACCTTTATGCATTGCTTTGATGACTAGATTCTTATCTGTTGTTGGCACATTCTCGGCACCTTCACCAGTTACATCAATATCAACACCTGGCTCATCCATTACCTGTGCCATGTATCGATCATGCATACTCAGCGCTAATCCAAGGCAGTCAAAGCCGGGGCCTAAATTTGCACTTGATGCGGGTATTTGAACCTGAACAGGTTGTGCCTTAAATGTTGGCTTCATTCTTATGCCAGCCCTAATGCTTTAGCGGCAATCTTCGCGTTCACCGGAACAACTACAGGTTTTTTAGCGGCATCTAGCGCATATGGAATATCTTTCAAACCATGTCCAGTAACTGTGATGACAATTGTCTTTCCTTGTGGCAATTTTCCAGCTTTCTTATGCTTGATCAACCCTGCTAGTCCTGCAGCAGATGACGGCTCAACAAAGATGCCTTCTTTAGCTGCAATTAAGCGGTATGCGCTCAGGATTTCGCGATCAGTCACAGAGTCAATGACCCCACCTGATGTATCGCGGGCATCAATTGCCTGCTGCCATGAAGCAGGATTTCCAATACGGATTGCAGTAGCAATGGTTTCTGGATTTTTAACAATCTTTCCCTTAACAATCGGAGCAGCACCTGCTGCTTGAAATCCGTACATCATTGGTAGTTTTGTGGAAAGACCATCCTTGTTGTACTCCTTGTAGCCCTTCCAATATGCAGTGATGTTTCCTGCATTACCAACCGGCAGAGCGTGAATATCTGGAGCATCACCAAGCATGTCTACAACTTCAAAGCTTGCAGTCTTTTGTCCTTCAATACGGTACGGATTAACTGAGTTAACAAGTGCGACAGGGTAATTTTCTGAAAGTTCTTTTGCCAGCGTTAAACAATCATCAAAGTTGCCATTGACTTGTAAAATTGTTGAGTCATGAATTACTGCTTGGGCTAACTTACCCATTGCGATCTTGCCCTTAGGAATCAAAACCGCTGGACGCATTCCTGCCTTAACGGCGTATGCAGCAGCGGAGGCGGATGTGTTTCCTGTTGATGCGCAAATAACAGCCTTTGCACCATCTTCTGCTGCCTTTGAGATCGCCATTGTCATTCCACGATCTTTAAAAGAACCCGTTGGGTTTAGACCTTCGTACTTGATCCAGACATTGTTACCCAAAAGTTCTGAAAGATTGCATGCATAAATAAGCGGTGTGCCACCTTCGCGCAAGGAAATGATTGGAGTTTTTGCACTTACCGGAAGCCGGTGGCGGTACTCCTCAATAACTCCGCGCCACTGGTGCGCGCCGCTAACTTTTTTAGTGAAAAGACCCATTAGGCAGGTGCTCCCTCAACGCGAATGACGCTTTCAACTTTGCTGACAATATCCATTGCCTTCAATTTTTCAACGCATGCATCTAATGCATCCTCTGATGCGGCGTGAGTAACAACGATTAATTCGGCATCTGCGCCAAGACCTGATTGACGAACTGTTTGAATAGACACGTTTTCACTAGCAAAAGTTTGTGCGATTGAGGCTAGAACGCCTGATTTATCAGCAACATGAAGGCGCACAAAGAATTGAGATTTCACCGCACCAATAGGAGCAATATCTAAGTCGGCGTAATCTGATTCACCATAACCAACAGTTGAATATGCAGCATGTCGGGCAACGGCTACTAAGTCACCAAGTATTGCTGATGCAGTTGGCGCACCGCCCGCTCCGCGTCCATAGAACATGAGCTGACCGGCAGCTTCAGATTCAACATAGACCGCATTAAAAGCGTTACGGACAGATGCCAGCGGATGCGCCAAAGGCAATATCACCGGATGAACGCGAACTGAAATTTCATCTTTAACTGTTAACTCAGCTATTGCTAGCAATTTGATCACGCTGTTCATTGATTTGGCAGCAAGTACATCCTCAGATGAAATGTGTGTGATTCCTTCGCAATACACCTCATCGATTACAACGGTGCTGTGAAAAGCAAGACTTGCAAGAAGTGCCGCCTTTGCTGCTGCATCATGTCCTTCGATGTCGGCACTTGGATCTGCTTCGGCATAACCAAGTGTTTGCGCTTCCTTTAGAACATCATCAAAGGCACGGCCTTCTTCATGCATCTTTGTAAGAATATAGTTTGTTGTTCCATTAACAATTCCCATTACGCGAGTGATCTGATCCCCTGCAAGTGATTCGCGCATTGATCGAATAATTGGGATCGCACCAGCTACAGCAGCTTCGTAATATAAATCTACTTTGGCTGCGTCAGCTGCGTTGAAAAGTTCGTGGCCATGTGTTGCAAGCAATGCTTTGTTTGCGGTGATGACTGATTTGCCATTTTTGATAGCTTCAAGGATCAAAGATTTAGCAGGTTCGATTCCGCCCATCACTTCAATAATGATGTTAATGCTTGGATCTGAAACTATTGACTGAAGGTCGGTTGTAATCAAAGAGGAATCAACACCATCGCGCGCACCTGCTGTGCGAACGCCAACTTTGCTTAACTTCAGCAGCGCACCCGAGCGCTCTGAGAGCTCTTGTTCATCATCTTGAAGCAGGCGGGCAACCTGGCTGCCGACAACACCGCAGCCGAGCATTCCAATTGTGATTGTTTTGACGCCCGAATTCATGACGCTATTCTTTCATAGATGCGTAGATCGGCGTTAAATGTCGAGCCCGAGCAGATCAGCTTCAGTCTCACGGCGCACAATTACACGAGCTTTCCCATCTTTTACTGCAACAACTGGAGGTCGTGGCACATGGTTGTAGTTGCTGGCCATGCTGCGTCCATATGCGCCAGTTGCAGGCACTGCAAGTAAATCCCCGGGCACGATGTCATCAGGCAAATCAATTTCGCGAATAACAATGTCGCCAGTTTCGCAATGCTTTCCGACTAAACGGCTGGACACATGTGGAGCAGTACTGGTGCGGTTTGCAAGAATCGTTATGTACTCAGCACCATATAGGGATGGACGAATATTGTCGCTCATTCCGCCATCGATAGAAATATAACGACGATGTGAACCATTTTCTAAAGTCACATCTTTAACAGTTCCAACTTCATACAAGGTGAACATTGTCGGTCCAACTATCGCTCGACCTGGCTCGATTGAAACACGAGGAATTTGTAGATTGTGTTTTGCACAATTTTTTGTAACAGCCGTAGCAAGGGCATTCATGGCATCACTTGGATTTACCGTTACATCTCCTGGTAGGTATGCAATTCCATATCCACCACCAAGATCTAGCTCGGGTAATTCGCTATTGAATTCATCTCGATATTGGGCAAGCACAGCAATTAAGCGTTCTGACAAAATTTCAAAGGATTTGTAGCCAAAGATCTGCGAACCGATATGTGCATGAATTCCACGAAGTTCAAGGTTTGGATGGCTTCGAACCGCGGTAATTGCCGCCCACGCGGCGCCACTTGCAATAGAGAAGCCAAACTTCACATCTTCATGTGCTGTCGCAATGGATTCATGTGTATGGGCTTGGATGCCAGGTGTTATGCGCAGCAATACTCGCTGAACTTTTCCAAATTTTTTTGCAGCAGTTGCCACTCGTTCAATCTCATACAGTGAATCAATAACAATGGATTCGACCCCAATCGATACAGCCTTTTCGATTTCAGCGATGGATTTGTTATTTCCATGTACTTCGATCTTTGCTGGATCAATTGCGCCGGCTAACGCAACGGCCATTTCACCACCAGTACTTACATCGATCCCAATCCCAATGTCCTTGATCCAGCGAGCAAGTTCGGTGCAAATAAATGCTTTTGATGCGTAATAAACAGTGCCCGCATTTGTTCCAAATGAATCTTTGAGTGCTTTATCCCATGCGAGTGCGCGCTCACGAAAGTCTGCTTCATCAATAAAAAATGTAGGGGTTCCAAAATCTTTAGCAAGTATCTTCGCAGTAATTCCTGAAATAGAAAGTTCGGCACCGGTTGTGACAGATGAAGACCACATGAGCTACATCCTCTCCGGTGCACCAACGCCTAGAAGATCTAGACCGTTGAAAACAACTTGCTTAGTAGCAGTACATAGTAATAAACGCGCGGTGTGTAGCGCAGACAATTTTTCTTCTCCCATAGGAAGAACACGGCAATCGTTATAGAAGCCGTGATAAGTGCCAGCAAGTTCTTCGAGATACCGGGCGATACGATGCGGTTCGCGGAATTCAGCTGCACTTGCGACGACTCGTGGGAATTCTGCTAATGCACCGAGCAATTCATTTTCACGATCATGCACCAACTGGGATGGATCAAAATCAGCCAGCGCTAATGAA
>WLCR01000069.1 GCA_009705235.1 Actinomycetota bacterium
CCTACTGAATTAGTTGGCTTCGTACGTGAAATTGAAGCCGCCCTAATTCTTGTGTGTGAAGATTTAGGAATTAATGCCGATCGGGTTGAGGGTCGCTCAGGTGTTTGGATTAAAGATGCCAAAGGTGACCGAAAGATTGCAGCTATTGGTATCCGTGTTGCAAAGGGTGTAACCATGCACGGTTTTGCACTTAATGTGAATCCTGATCTAACGGCTTTTAGTCAGATAGTTCCGTGTGGCATTACAGATGCAGATGTGACCTCTTTGGAAATAGAGCTTGGGCGAGCAATTACAATTGATGAAGTTGCACCTCTTGTAGAACGACATGTCTTTGAATCATTGAAAAAGGTGAGCGTATGACGATGGCACCAGAAGGTCGCAAACTTCTTCGTATCGAAGCACGTAACGCTGAGACGCCAATTGAGCGAAAGCCAGAATGGATCAAGACTCGTGCAAACATGGGTCCTGAATACACGCGTCTTCACAGTCTTGTTAAATCTGAAGGCTTGCATACCGTTTGCCAGGAAGCAGCTTGCCCGAACATCTTTGAATGTTGGGAGGATAAGGAAGCGACTTTCTTAATCGGTGGAGACCGCTGCACCCGACGATGCGATTTTTGCAATATTGATACTGGAAAGCCACTAGCAATTGACCGCGCAGAACCCTTTAAAGTTGCAATGTCTGTGAAAACTATGGGTCTTCGCTATGCAACCATTACTGGTGTCACCCGTGATGATCTGGAAGATGAAGGATCGTGGTTATATGCCGAAACTATTCGTAAGGTTCACGAATTAAACCCTGACACAGGTGTTGAAATGTTAGCCCCAGACTTCAACGCTAATCCTGATTTGCTTAACCCAATTTTTGAAACCAGGCCAGAGGTTTTTGCCCATAATCTTGAGACTGTGCCACGAATTTTCAAGCAAATACGCCCGGCCTTTACATACGAAAAGTCATTACGTGTTTTGAGAATGTCACAGGACTTTGGTTTGATCACTAAATCAAACTTGATCCTTGGGCTTGGCGAAACTCGTGAAGAGGTATCACAGGCGCTTGTCGATCTACACAGTGCTGGATGTGACCTGATCACAATAACTCAGTATTTGCGTCCAACTAATAAGCATCATCCTGTTGAGCGTTGGGTTAAGCCACAAGAATTCGTAGAGCTGGCGCAAGAGGCAGAACAAATTGGCTTCTTAGGAGTAATGAGTGGACCACTTGTTCGCTCTTCATATCGTGCTGGACGTCTGTACAAGCAAGCAATGGACAAGAAAGCTGCTCGTGGTTGATCTTGTCTATCCCCCAGTAATTGTTCTTGTAAAGTCATTCTGGAAATATTTAGGTTTTAATTTTGATTTTCAAGGCCAGGACAATGTTCCCCGCAAAGGTGGAGCAATTCTGGCGATTAATCACACTAGTTATTTGGATTTTGCACTCGCGGGTACTGCAGCATTGCCAGCGAAGCGATACGTACGCTTTATGGCAAAAAAGGAGCTATTTGATAACAAGGTAGCTGGTCCATTATTGCGCGGTATGCATCACATCAACGTAGATCGCAGTAACGGTTCTGCTTCCTTTGTTGCCGCTTTACGTGCCCTAAAATCTGGCGAAATTATTGGCATATTTCCTGAAGGAACAATTTCCACAAGTTTTGAAATAAAAGGATTGAAATCAGGCGCAGTTCGCCTAGCAATAGGTGCAGGTGTTCCTGTGATACCAACAATTGTGTGGGGTGGCCAACGCGTCTATACAAAAGGTGTGAAACCAAGTTTGAAACGAAGCAAGATTCCACTCACAGTTTCTTTTGGCGAACCCATTACCTATTCCCGTGACACCGATGTCGAAGTGGCTGAGGTTCACTTGCGTGAAGTAATGATCCAGATGTTGCGTGATGTCCAAGAAAAGTACCCTGATAGCCATGTGGGCCAGCGTTGGGCACCGGTTCGTCTTGGTGGAACCGCTCCTGCCCCACTAAACTAAAACTATGTTCAAGAGAAAAGTAAAAGAAAAGAAGATCAAGACCCCACGTTTTCAAACCATCCGTGATGCTTATAAGGTCACAAAGCAGGTTAAACCTTGGATCCCATTAGCTCTGGCTGGAATTTTTCTTTCCACTTGGGCGATCGGAATCGGAATTGGCGCTTCTCTTGGTCATCCTTTCTACTTTGCTTTTGTCTCTTTTCCTCTTGCAGCGCTTTTCACTCTTTTGTTTTTTACCCGCCAAGCCGGAACAGCCGCTTACTCTTCTATTGAGGGACAAATTGGAGCAGGTGCAAGTGTTTTGATGGCGATCCGCAAAGGGTGGACTACAACACCAGCGGTTGCCGTAGCGCGTAACCAGGACATGGTTCACCGCAGCGTTGGCCGTGCAGGAATTGTCATTACAGGTGAAGGTTCACAATCAGTTCGTCAGATGATGTCTGATGAAAAGAAGAAGGCTGAACGTTTTGCACCTGGAGTTCCGGTCATTGAAATTCTGGTTGGTAATGAAGAAGGAAGAATTCCAATTCGTAAATTGCAACGATATATGCGCCGACTTCCAAAGAAGTTGTCTGCTCATCAAATGCGTGAAGTTCGTGCACGCCTAAAGGCCGTTGGTGGAATGTCTATGCCAATTCCAAAGGGTCCCATGCCAACTCGTGCCCCAAAAAGTCGCTAGCTTTTAAAAAACTCTAGCCTCTAGTTAACACAGAGCCACTAAGTCGTTCGTGCATTCCCCTGCCATTTTCATCAAAGGTAATTGCGAAAATCACTGTCACAAGCAGAGCTGATCGAATCAATGCTTGCAATGGAGTAATTGCCCCGCCGTCAATAAATCGAACAATCTTTATGCCGAATAATCTGTGACCCAAGGTGGCACCTTGTAGGGCTGAAAGAATTCCGATCTCAGCAAAGAACAGTGCTAGGACCGTCCACGAACGATTCGGAGCCATTGCCCCAACTCCTCCAGCCGAGGCTGCCACGATGAAATAGCAGGCCAACCAATCCACCATCAATGCCGCGAACCGCCGACCAAGGCTCACACGCGTAAATTGAAAGCTCATGTGGCAAGGGTAACTGGCATTGGCTCCAGACGTAACATGGATTTAACAAGCGGGTTATGCCAATTTCACCGTATAGACCTAGGGTTCAACTACTAAAAGCGCACAAGGCTCAATGATGAGAGATTTAGCGCATCACATGTGAAATTGGGAGAAGCATGTTTAAGAACGCAGCAGAAATCTTTGCCTACATCAAGAAAGAGGATGTCAAGCTTGTTGATGTCCGCTTTACCGACTTGCCTGGAATTCAGCACCACTTCAACGTACCTGTTGAATCATTTGATGAAGCGGTATTTACAGATGGCCTGATGTTTGACGGTTCATCAATTCGCGGTTTCCAGTCAATCAATGAGTCGGATATGAAACTCTTGCCCGTTCCAGAGTCTGCATACATGGATCCATACCGTAAAGAAAAAACACTCATCATTATTTTCTCTGTTCACAATCCAGTAGATAACACTCCTTACAGCCGTGACCCTCGTGGAGTTGTTGCTAAGGCCGTTGAATATATGCGATCACTTGGTTTTGCTGACACAGCATTTTTTGCACCAGAAGCAGAGTTCTATGTTTTCGATAGCGTTCGTTTCAAGACAGGAATCAACTCAGCAGTTCATGAGATTGAATCCTATGAAGGCGCTTGGAACACTGGCGTTGAATATGATGCTGATGGCACACCTAACCGTGGTTACCGCACGCGAGTAAAAGGTGGTTACTTCCCGGTTTCTCCAACAGATCAGTTCGCAGATCTTCGCGATGAAATGGTGATGCAACTTGGCAAGGTAGGACTTCTTGTCGAGCGTTCACACCATGAAGTTGGAACAGCTGGTCAGATGGAAATTAACTATCGCTTTACAGACATCCTTAGTGCGGGCGATGACGTCATGAAGTTTAAGTACGTTATTCGTAACACTGCATGGCAGGGGGGAAAGACTGCAACCTTCATGCCAAAGCCGCTGTTTGGAGATAACGGTTCCGGAATGCACGTTCACCAATCACTGTGGAAAGATGGAAAGCCACTGTTCTTCGAAGCAGGCACATACGGCGATCTTTCGGACATGGCACGTTGGTATATCGGTGGTCTGCTAAAGCACGCACCATCACTTCTAGCTTTTACTAACCCAACAGTTAACTCATATCGCCGTCTAGTTCCAGGATATGAAGCACCTGTAAACCTCGTGTACTCAGCACGTAACCGCTCAGCTTGTATCCGTATCCCAATTACAGGATCCAATCCGAAGGCAAAGCGCATTGAGTTCCGATGCCCAGACCCATCATCAAACCCATATCTAGCATTCGCAGCAATGCTTATGGCTGGCCTGGATGGAATCTTGAACAAGATCGAACCACCTGCTCCAGTTGATAAGGATCTCTACGAGCTAGAAGGTGCTGAAGCGGCATCAATTCCTCAAGTTCCTGGTTCACTCGATGAAGTTCTCAATAATCTAGAAAGAGACAATGAGTTCTTAACAAAGGGTGGAGTATTCGCTAAAGATCTGATTGATACATGGATCGCATTCAAGCGTAAGGAAGAAGTTGACTACGTTCGACTACGTCCGCACCCAGCAGAGTTTGAGCTGTATTTCGACATCTAACATGTCCGCAATGCAATAAGCCCGTTAGAACAAAGCCCGCCCTTTAAAAAGGCGGGCTTTGTTATGTTCATTTCCAGTAGATTACGACCATGTTCATCGATGTCCTGATTGCAATCTTCTTCTTTTTGGTTGGTTTGGAGATAAAGCATGGCCTTAAAGATCTAAAATCTGCCGTAGTTCCGATCGTTGCTGCCCTAGGTGGAATGATTTTTCCAGCACTCATTTTTCTAGCAATTAATCCTGGTTCCCATGTTTGGGCAACTGCGATGCCAACAGATATTGCCTTGGCTTTAGGCGTCTTGTCTTTACTAGGTAAGCGAGTTCAGCCACAGGTACGTATTTTCTTACTCACCTTGGCTATAGCTGATGATCTATTTTCACTCGTTGTCCTAGGTCTATTTTATGGGGATGATTTACATCCAGAAAAAGCACTTGCCACCTTAGGAGCTGCGGCACTTGGAGCTGTTCTGCCATTTGCGCAGAACCAACTGAACACAATGATTAAAGTGTTGTCGCCAATCTCAACGTATTTCATTGTACCGGTAATTATTTTTGTGAACATTCCCTTCGATATTGATCTATCAAGCTTTACCTCGCACACGACCATCGCTTTAGTACTTGCACGCGGCCTTGGAAAAATTCTGGGTATCGCATTTTTCGCGTGGATCGCAATCAAAGTTGGGGCCAAAGCTCATCTACACATCAAAGAGATTGCTGGGATAGGCGCTTTGGCCGGAATGGGTATGACGGTTTCTCTAGTAATTGCCGAAATCGCTGCTCAAAGTGAAGCAGAACTAAATGAAGTTCGCCTTGGATTATTTATCTCAGCAATCCTTTCGGGATTGGTTGGATATATCTGGCTTAGGCGGACTCCTGCTTCGCAATAGTTTTACTAGCAAGGATGATGTGACCTACGAATCCAATAATCAGAGCAAATATCACGCCCACATTGGCAAATGCCCACTCTCCCTCTTTACCACCAATAAATCTTAGAAAGTATCCCTGCCACGATAACCACGATGCAAAGGTATTTGTCACAAATCCCCAACCAACAATTGTTCCAAGCAACATCAAAGAAATAGATCCTTTGTTGATTGATCCATACATTCCTTGTTCGTTGTACAAATCCTCTTCGATGTATGCCTTCTTTCGCATAATGACATCGGCAACAAAGATCGCCGACCAAACCGCAACAGGTACACCCAAGGTGATCAAGAATCCTTGGAATGGATAAAAGAAATTATCAGCAATCCACACAATATAGATACAGCCAGCAAGCATTATGCACGCATCAATAATTGCTGCTTGATGGCGTTTGATTGGCACGCCTATTGA
>WLCR01000007.1 GCA_009705235.1 Actinomycetota bacterium
CACCGATTAACGGTTTGTATTTAGTTGGTGGATCTGCTCATCCTGGCGGTGGATTGCCTCTTGTTGGTATTGGCGGAGATTTAGTTACGGAAGCAATTGGCTACGAGAAAAACGCACGACACTAATAAAACTATAAAGCTGCACCAACAAGAACGCGATTGAAATTTCGGTCACACCTGGCATTGATAATTGATTGAGTATCAAAACAATAAACAAGAAACTTGCACGAACAGGACGCTCAGCAGGAGTAATGACACCAATATCGCTAACGCCAAGTGAGATCAGCTTTGCCCGGGCATACTCTTGAAAAGCTGCCACGCACCACAAGGTGATTGGAATCCACGCTGGAACACCTATTGCATATAGGGCGTAGAACCACAGTGCTTCACTAATACGATCCACCACTGAATCAAGAGTTGCTCCGAATTTGCTTTCGCGATGCTGGAAAATAGCAACGCTGCCATCGATGCCATCACAAAACAATGAAAATACTAAGAAGAGAATCGCCCACGCAGTTTGTGCGGTTAACGCGGTGGCAACCGCACCAATTAAGCCGAACACAGTAAGTGCGTTAGGAGAAATACGAAGTAGCGTGCAGATCAATCCAAAACGATAAGAAATGTTTAGCCAGGCACCAACGATGCCGTTTGTTTCTGCATCACTATGCAAAGCACTCCACTTTGCCTTAAATTCATCTTTGCTAAGCATTTAGGTTTCCGTAAATTTCTTGAGTAGCAGTTGAGCTATTCATCGTGTAAAAGTGTAATCCCGAAGCCCCAGCTGACAATAGTTGTTGGCAAAGTGATGTTGCTATCTCAACGCCTAACGCACGCACGGCCACTGGATCACTTTCAACCTTTGCAAAGGCTTCTGCAATTTGTGAAGGAATCGGTGTTCCACCAAGTTCAGCCATCCGGTGCAACAACTTGACGTTTGTCACAGGCAAGATGCCCGGAATGATGACTAACTTAGAACCACGTTCAGCAAGACGATCAACTAATCGTGTGTAGCGATCTGCTTCAAAGAAAAACTGTGTCGTTGCAAATGTTGCACCTAGCTCTTCTTTGCGTATGAGCACATCGATGTCTTTTTCAAAATCTCCATAAGACGCAGGATGTCCATCTGGAAAAGCCGCAACACCAATTGTGAATCCACCAAACTCATCAGCTAATTGAACTAACTCATCTGCGTGATTGAGGCCACCAGGTGTCGGTGTCCACGGTGCACTTGGTCCGCCTGTTGGATCTCCGCGAAGTGCCAAAATACTTGTGATGCCTGCTTCTTTATAGCTGTGCAAAATTGCGATCAATTCATCACGAGTTGATCCAACACATGTCAGGTGAGCAACAGTTGAAATACCGGTGCGCTTGGTAATTTCTTGAGCAATCCGAATTGAACGATCGCGGGTGGAACCACCTGCCCCATATGTCACAGAAACAAAGTCAGGGGTTATGGATTTAAGGCCATCGATCGCAGCCCACAACCGTTCTTCACCCTCAACATCCTTTGGAGGGAAGAACTCGAATGAATACGAAGTGCGAACTACCACTGGGTGAGGGTACCGTTACCGAGTGAGTTCAGAGCCAAAAGCACGGTTAACAAGCGTTCGAAGCGCCGTTGAAGAAGAGTTGGCTATCTTCCTGAACTGTGAAAGTGCATATCTGAAATCCATATCGGCAGAGCTGTCCCCCGTTTCCGATGCTTTGACATCATTCTTATTAGATAGTGGAAAACGGTTGCGACCACTGTTTGCCTACGCTGGCTTTGCAGCTGCAGGTGGATCATTAGAAAAACCTGTCATCCGCGCAATGGCGGCGTTGGAATTTTTGCAGGCGTGCGCATTGATTCATGATGATTTGATGGATGGATCAGATACCCGTCGTGGAAAGCCTTCGATACACCGACACTTTGAAACTATTCATGTGCAAGACGAACTAGATGGATTTGCGCCACAGTATGGATTATCCGCCGCAGTATTGCTCGGAGATTTAGCACTTGTGTGGTCAGATCAAATGTTAAATAGTGCTGGATTAACAACTGAACAATTCGAACACGTTGTGCCTTATTACAACGAGATGCGTGTTGAATTAATGGCAGGTCAATTTCTAGACATCCACGAGCAAACCCAAAAAACTACAAGTGTTGATCGCTCGATGAAGATCGCTCGTTATAAATCAGGTAAGTACACAATTGAACGTCCACTGCATTTAGGTGCTGCTATGACCACTGCGCCATCTCCAGAAATCTTTACCGCGTTATCCGCTTATGGACTTCCTTTGGGCGAAGCCTTTCAGTTACGTGATGACTTGCTGGGAGTATTCGGAGATCCATCTGTAACAGGAAAGCCTGCCGGTGATGATCTACGTGAAGGAAAGCGAACAGTCCTAATTGCAATGACAAATGATCGCCAATCAGAGTCGCAGCGAGAAATTGCTCGTAAGTATTTTGGAAAGCCAGATTTAGATGCCCAAGGTGTCGAAATCTTAAGAGAGATCATCGAATCCACCGGTGCTCGAGCAGAGCTTGAAGCAACAATTGAGCGCTTAACCGATCAAGCATTAACCGCAGCACAATCTGCAGTCTTTACCGACGATGGAAATGCAATGCTCGTTGAGCTTGCAAATATCGCTACTAAGAGGAGTTCGTAATGCCCGCACGCGTTAAAGGTCCGACCGATCATGTTGTCATTGTTGGCGCAGGATATGCAGGTCTCAGCGCAGCGCTTCGATTAGCAGGAGCTGGTCGCAAAGTAACTGTCATCGAACGTGAATCAGTGCCTGGCGGTCGAAGTGGGTTGTTACAAAAAGATGGGTACTCATTTGATACGGGTCCATCTGTTTTAACAATGCCATCTCTGATTCAAGATGCATTTAGTTGTGTCGGCGAAGAGATGAAGGACTGGGTTGAACTGATGCCTGTTTCTCCTTTGTACCGAGCTTTTTATGCAGATGGATCACAATTAGATGTTCATGCAAATACTCAACAAATGGAAGCTGAAATTGCAGAAAAAATCAGCCCCGAAGAAGCTGCTGGATATGCACGCTACGTAGAATTTGTTACAAAGCTGTATAAGTATGAAATGAATGACTTCATTGATCGCAACATTGATTCACCTTTTAATCTTTTGACACCAAATCTTGCACGATTGATCGCACTGGGTGGCTTCCGCAGATTGTCCCCAAAAGTGAATCAATTTATGAAAGATCCACGTTTGCAAAAGGTGTACTCATTCCAGGCTATGTACGCAGGTGTTAGTCCGCAGCAAGCGCTAGCAATTTACGCAGTCATTGCTTACATGGACTCTGTTAACGGTGTGTTCTTTCCTAAGGGTGGAATGCATGCCGTACCGCGCGCGATGGCAGCGGCTGCCCAAAAGCATGGAGTTGAATTCAAGTACAGCACCACAGTTTCAACTATTGATGTACAAAATGGACGTGCAAAAGCAGTCATCACAGAAGATGGTCAACGAATTGAATGCGACGCAATAATTTTGAACCCTGATCTGCCTGTTGCATGGCGCGATTTACTGGGCAAAACGCCTTTGAATGTAAAACGTCTTAACTACTCCCCTTCTTGCGTAACAATGTTGGTCGGATCAACAAAGAAATATGACTTTGCAGCTCATCACAATATTCACTTTGGAGAGTCATGGGATGGTGTATTTGATGAACTAATTAAGAAGAAGCAGCTAATGAGTGATCCAAGTGTGCTCGTAACAATTCCTTCACTTGATGATCCATCGTTAGCACCAGCAGGAAAAACTTCTTACTACGTTCTATTTCCTACCCCGAACCTAACTGCAGATATTGACTGGAAAAAGCAGGCTAAGCCATACCGCGATCACATGGTTGAAACTCTTGAACAGCGTGGCTACTCGGGCTTTGGTGATGCAATTGAAACTGAAGTTGTAACAACTCCTCTTGATTGGCAAGCGCAAGGAATGGAGCAAGGCGCACCATTTGCTAGCGCGCATACCTTCTTCCAAACCGGTCCATTTAGACCGCGCAACATGGCAGCCGGAATTGAAAATGTGGTGTTTGCCGGTTCTGGAACACAACCAGGTGTTGGAGTACCAATGGTTTTGATTTCAGGTCGTCTTGCCGCAGAGCGAATCGTAGGTCCGGTTAAGTAAGTGGATGAATTAACTGCTGCTGGGATTACCGATCCTGATCTACGTGCATCATATGAAGAGTGCAAGCGTTTAAATGCATTGCATGGAAAAACCTATTTCCTAGCAACTCTCTTGCTGCCAAAGGCAAAGCGCCCATTTGTTCATGCTCTATATGGTTTTGCTCGCTATGCAGATGAAATTGTTGATGATCTGGCATCTGAACTAAGTATTGAAGAAAAGTCTGAGGCATTAAGTAAATGGGGCAATGGCGTTTTGGCAGATCTAAAAAAAGGAACAAGTGATGATCATGTCGGTCGGGCTCTGATCGATACCGTTAAACGCTTTGATATCCCCCACGAACATTTTGAGGCCTTTCTGCATTCAATGACTATGGATTTAACGGTGCAGGAATATGAAACCTATGAGGATCTGTTGGAATATGTGTACGGATCAGCAGCAGTAATTGGTCTTGAAATGGTGCCAATCCTTGGACCTTTGCACATTGATGCCTATGAAGCAGCGAAGAAATTAGGTATCGCATTTCAATTAGCAAACTTCATACGCGATGTGGATGAGGATTTGGACCGTGGCCGTGTTTACCTACCGATAAAAGAACTTGCCCAGTTTGGTGTTACCCGAGAAATGTTAGAAGAGCGTGTCTTAACGCCAGAAATAATTGAAGCACTCAAGTTTCAGATCGCGCGGGTTCGTCAACTTCAGGCAGAAGCTGCCCCCGGAATTGCAATGCTTGAGGCTACGAGTCGTCCATGTATTGAAGCAGCAAGTACTTTGTATTGTGGCATTGTGGATGAAGTAGAAAAGATTGGTTATGACATTTTCAATCAGCGAGCAAAAACTTCTACGGCTCGACGTATTCGTGTTGCAGGTGCTGCATTCATTAAACGCCAGTTGATTTCACGCTAGAGTACTAACCACGGGAGCCGTAAAGGCTGAGAGGGTCTGAAATTCAGACCGACCGATTGACCCATTCGGTAATGCGGATGTGGAAAGGAAAATCATGTCAACCATTTTATTTACCGCTTGGGGCTACGAAGTCTCAATTCTCGAATTCATCGCTGCAGTCACATCTTTTGTAGGTGTATGGCTAGGTACAACAGGAAAAAGAATTACCTGGCCTTGGTGGGCACTTAGTAGCGCGCTATACGGTGTTTTCTTTTATCAAGTAGATCTCTTTGCTAGTGCTGCCTTGCAGTTGGTATTTATTACTGCCGCTGTTTATGGTTGGAAGGATTGGGCACCAACAGGTGCGGTCCCTGGATCGGTGACAGCACGCAATCGTCGCTATATTGCAGTCGGAACTTTCATAAGCGTCGCAGCTCTATCACCACTTTTATCTAGCATCGGGGCTGCAGCAACCTGGTCAGATGCATTTCTATTAATCGGAAGCCTGGTTGCTCAAATTATGATGGTCTATGAAAAGTGGGAAGCATGGGTTGTATGGCTAGTCGTAGATCTGGCTGGAACAGTTCAATATGCAATGCTTGGTTACTGGTTTACTGCTGTTCTATACGCGATGTTTACCGTTGTTGCCATAGTCGGATTGAAGCGCTGGCGTGACTCTATTAGCCATTGATGGTCCAGCGGGTGCTGGCAAAACCACCTTTGCGGCAAAACTAGAAGCAGAGTTGTCTTGTAAAGGAACTGTAAGAGTTATTCATATGGATGATCTTTACAATGGTTGGGAGAATGCCCTGAGCAATGCTCTTTCTGAAATTCTGGATCGAATTTCAACTGCCCATCTTGCCGGTAAAGAGTGCGTGATCAAGATCTTTAACTGGCACACCATGCAGTTTGATCGCGAAGAAAAAATCGAGCTAACCGATTATTTGATCATCGAAGGGGTTGGGGCTGCACAACAAATAGTGCGCGAAACAGGAGCTACAACCTATTGGCTAGATATTGAACCCGAAATCGGATTACAGCGCGTGTTAGATCGTGATGGAGCGCAAATCGAACAACAGATGCGTCAATGGCAAGTTGATCAAGATAAACACTTTACAAGGGATGAAACTCGTGAAAATTGCGAGTTTAAACTCACTTCATAACTGTTTTGGGCGCGCCCTGGGTACCTGCCACTGATGCACTCAATAAAATCTGCACATGTCCGATCTGTCCGGTGAGCTCATTGATGGGCGCTACCAATTACTGCGTCAGGTCGCTAATGGTGGAATGGCAACAATTTACGAAGCTTTAGATACCCGTCTGGATCGCAAAGTTGCCGTAAAAATCATGCACGCTCATTTGGCACAAGATGAAGCATTTGTCTCGCGCTTTATTCGTGAAGCAAAAGCTGCCGCTGCCCTTACCCATCCAAATATTGTCGCAGTCCAAGATCAAGGCTGGAATCAAAGTGGTATCCCTGCCGTGTTCCTGGTTATGGAATTTATTGAGGGTCACACACTTCGCGAGTATTTGAATGAACGTGGTCGTTTTGAAATTAAAGATGCGATCAATTACATGACGCCTATTTTGTCAGCTCTTGCCGCCGCTCATGACCTAGGGATCGTTCACAGGGACATCAAACCTGAAAACATTTTAATTTCTAAAGATGGCCGCATCAAGATTGCAGACTTTGGTTTGGCACGTGGTGAACTAATTGGCACAACCATGACAGCTGAATCCAGTGTGATTTTGGGAAGTGTTTCCTACCTTTCCCCCGAGCAAGTCCAGCGTGGAGTCGCCGATTCACGCAGCGATGTCTATGCCGCTGGAATAGTTGCCTACGAAATGTTTACGGGTGAAAAACCCTTTAATGGTGATACACCGATTCAAATTGCTTATATGCATGTCAACCAAGAAATTCCACATCTTCGCAGCAAGCGCAAAGAGATTCCTCAAGGCTTGGATGATTTGATTGCAAGTGCAACGGCCAAGAATCCTGATGATCGCCCGCGCACTGCCGGTGAATTTTTAGAGAAATTACAAAAGATCCAAATCGAACTTGATCCAAAGAAGAATCAGCTAGACCTTGGCTTAGATCTGCCAGTTGAACCTATTCGAGAAAAAGCACGCAAGAAGGTAAAAGAGGAGCCGGTTAGAGAAGTAACAGTTGAAGTCAAAGAGAGCACGCGCGAAATAAAGCGCCAAGAAGAAAAGAAGAAGCGTGCCAGCAAACGAGTACGCAGAAATCGTAAGGTTGCATTGTTCTTGGCAATCGCCGTTGGAGTTGGTGGTTGGTGGACTTTGGTTGGACCTGGATCTCGAGTAGTTGTTCCATCAACTGTTGGTGGAAGCTTTAACGAAGCGGTTTCATCTTTTACTCCCTTGGGGTTAACCGCTGTGGTTCTGGAAAATAGATTTGATGAAGATATTGCTAAGGGAAAAATTATTGAATCTGTGCCCCCCGGAGGCGGCAAGGTTGATGCTGGCGGCAGTGTTAAATTAATTATTTCTAAAGGACCAGAGCGTTACACAATTCCACCAACCACCGGACTAACGCCAGAGGCTGCCCAATCTGCGATAAGTAAATTCCCGCTAGTTGTCGGAAAAACCACAGAAGTTTTCAACTCCGAAATTCCAAAAGGGTTCGTAATCGCATCAACACCTAAGTCTGGTAGTTCAGTAAAGCGAGATGCAAGGGTCAATTTCATAGTATCAAAGGGAATTGAACAAGTTGCCCTAGCTTCTTACATTGGCAAGAGCGGCGAACAAGCGTTGAATGAATTAACGGAAGCTGGATTTAATGTAGAACTTGGATATGCATTTAGTGAAACAACTCCAGAACTTGCGGTTGTATCACAAAGTCCAGCTGGAGGAGCATCTGCAAATAAGGGAGCCAAGGTTTCAATTCTTATTTCTAAGGGCCCTCGTTATACATTTATTCCAAAGACAATCATCACCATGGAAGCGGTCGCAGGTAAAGAGATGCTCGAGTCTCTCGGGTTAAAGGTGAAGGTTGTAACAATCGGAAAAGCGAAGAAGAAAGTTGTTAAAAAAGTTTCTCCTGCCGTTAACACCAAGGTTTTACGTGGAAGTTTGGTGACGATTACCGTAGGGTGACCCAATGCCTACGCCTACAAAGAAGCCCAGAATCGGTGCTCATACCCCGACTACTGGCGGTATGGCCAAGCGTTCAATCGCATATGCGCAAGAAATTGGTGCTGAAGCAATTCAAGTATTTGCGTCAAGCCCACGTGCATGGGCGATGCCAGAAGCAAATCCCGAACTCGATGAAGCTTTTAAGATCAAGGCCTCCGAATTAGATATCGAAACGTATGTTCATGCTCCGTTTTTGATCAACTTAGGTTCGCCAACAGAGGCAACGTATTTGAATTCCCTTGCATCAACAAAGTACTCACTTCAGCGAGGTGCTGATATCGGCGCACTTGGAGTGGTAATTCACACAGGCTCTGCCGTTGATGTAAACCATGTTGAAAAAGCATGGAAACAGATTCATGAAGGAATGATGCCAATTCTTAATGCACTTGGAGATGACGCCCCATACCTTTTGTTAGAACCAACTGCAGGTCAGGGGCAATCACTAGTAAAGAAGTTAGATGATCTTGCGATGTATTTGAAAGCTCTTGAATACCACCCAAAGGTAGCAATCTGTCTGGACACCTGCCATGTTTTTGCTGCGGGCCACGATATTTCCATAAAAGGTGGAATGACTGCGACTATTGATTTACTCGTTGAAATTGCCGGCATTGAAAGATTCCAGTTAGTCCACGCAAATGATTCAATGGATGTTTGTGGAGCTCTTAAAGATCGCCATCAAAATATCGGTGAAGGTCATATCGGCGTGGATCCATTTAAAGAATTACTGTCACACCCTGCAGTTGCAAATGCTCCATTAATTCTTGAAACTCCAGGTATGGAACCTGAACATGGCAAGGAAGTTGCATTGCTCAAGAAATTGCGCGGCTAATGTCTGCTCGCCATCAACTACAGTTAAAACTTGCACCGTGGGCTTTGCTCTCAGTTTCAGCTGCCTGGGGATTTGCCTTCGTGGTGATGAAAGATGCCATTGAGCGTCAAACTGTTAATAACTTCTTGTTCAGCAGATTCGTGCTAGCGGTAGTTGTAATGATTCTGATTCGTCCTCAATGCATCAAGCTCTTCAATAAGGATCTGCTGATTAGAGCATCAACTGCGGGATTATTTCTTGGGGCAGGTTATATCTTGCAAACGCTGGGATTAGCGCGGACTGGTGCGGCAATCACAGGTTTCATTACTGGTTTATATGTTGTTTTTACACCGTTAATTGCTGCAGTTGTTCTAAAGGCACGCATAACTCTGATCACTTGGGGCTGTGTTGCGGTTGCAACTATTGGATTAGCTTTACTGTCACTGCAAGGCTGGTCAATTGGATTAGGTGAAATGCTTGTTTTAGGAAGTGCATTGGCTTTTGGTGCACACATAATTGCTCTGGGTAAATGGAGTAGCGGACGTGATGCCTACGCAATGACTGTCGTGCAGCTAGCAATGTGTGCTGCTTTAACAGGTTTTGCATCAATTTTTGAAGGTGGCTATCAACTTCCTCCTGATAGCGGAGTTTGGGCAACTGTTATCTTTACCGCAGTGGCATGTACGGCGGTGGCATTTGTGATTCAGACGTGGTCTCAGGCGCATATGAGCACAACAAAGGTCGCCGTTATTTTGACCATGGAGGTTGTGTTTGCAGCCTTATTTGCAATCCTCTTTGGTGGGGAAACCCTGACTCTCCAAAAGGCTTTGGGTGGCGTACTAGTTGTAATAGCAATGTTTGTCATAGTCCTCAAGGAATCGTGAGAATATAAGACATGCCAATTGATCTACGAAGCGACACCGTTACTCGTCCATCTGCTGCAATGCGAGAAGCAATTGCACAGGCACCTGTTGGCGATGATGTTTATAGTGATGACCCAACAGTTAACTCGCTGGAAGAACGAGTTGCCGCGATGTTTGGCAAAGAGGCGGGCGTTTTCACACCAACTGGATCTCTTGCAAATCAACTGGCAATACGTATGTTGGTTGCACCCGGAGAAGAATTAATAGCAGAAACAAACAGCCACATTGTGCGTGCCGAACTAGGTGCAGCCGCTGTATTTAGTGGAATAACAACAAGAACATTTCCTGCAAAAAACGGTCAATTAAAGGCAGTTGATGCTCTTGAAATCGCACGCCCAAATAGCGGTCCATATTTGGTTTCAACCACTGCTATCGCTGTAGAAAATACACATAACTTTGGCGGTGGAACTGTTCAACCAATTAGCGAAATTGCCGCTCTTCGCAAAGGCGCAGATGATCTTGGATTAGCGCTTCACTTAGATGGTGCCCGCATCTGGAACGCACATGTTGCATCTGGTGTTTCATTTACAGAGTACGGAAAGTATTTCGACACAATCAGCGTGTGTTTATCTAAGGGATTAGGCGCTCCAGTTGGATCGGTGATGCTTTCTACTAAGGATCGCGTTGCAAAAGCTCGTGTGTGGCGCAAGCGGTATGGCGCTGGGATGCGTCAGATTGGCTTGCTTGCGGCAGGTGCTCATTACGCACTTGATAACAACATTGATCGTTTGGCAGAAGATCACCGTCGTGCCAAAGAAATCGCAGTAGCAATTGCATCTGTTAATTCATCATTGATAGATCCATCAACTGTTGAAACTAACATCGTTGGGTTGGATTTAGCCGGAATGCCAATTACTGCAGCAGAACTTGCCCAACGCTGCCGTGATGCTGGATTGTGGATTAGCGCTCTTGGTCCTAAATATGCGCGCTTGGTAACACATCTTGATTTTGATGATGCTCAATGCCAAGAGGCAATAGAAATTTTAAAGAAAGCCCTCGTGGCTTAAGAGCCACTGCTTCTTATTAACACCATAAGCATAATTTCCTAACGCTCCTCCGGTTTTAACAACTCGGTGGCAAGGAACAACAAGCATGATCGCATTGTTTGCACATGCACTTCCGGCAGCACGAACCGCCGCAGGTGAGCCAGCCTTTTCCGCTAAATCGGAATATGACCATGTTTTTCCGGGAGCGATCTTTCGCATCGCCTTCCAAGCAGCTTGTGAAAATGCAGCACCTGGTTGACGAACTTGAATGCCATTAAGCGCTGTCAGGTCGCCATCAAAGTAATCGTTGATGAGATCTGAAATCACAGGAATTGATTTAACAACCTTCACATCACGTCCTGCTTTAAATGCTGAAACAGTTGAAAGGTTAGCCCCGATCAGAATCTGATCATCAGCTAATAAATTAAGGGTACCTACAGGTGTTTTGTGAGAAGTAATTAAAAGCGGCACTGTCCAAAATTAGCGATCGCGCAACATTTCAGCAACTAAAAAGGCAAGCTCTAGGGATTGCGCATGATTTAGACGTGGATCGCACGCTGTCTCATACCGTGAGGCAAGATCTTCATGTGAAATCTGTTCGCCACCGCCAACGCACTCTGTCACGTCATCACCTGTTAACTCGATGTGGATTCCACCTGGATGAGTTCCTAACGCCTTATGAACTTCGAAGAATCCCTTGACCTCATCCATAACATCATCAAAGCTGCGAGTCTTATATCCACTTGGTGCTTCATAAGTATTGCCATGCATTGGATCGCATACCCACAAAACCTTTGCGCCAGATTTAGTTACGCCATCGACAAGTGCTGGCAAGATTTCTCGGATGTTCTTTGCGCCCATACGTGTAATAAATGTAATACGCCCTGGTTCGCGATGTGGATCTAGTTTGTCGATTAATGCAAGAGCATCTTCGACTGTGGACTTTGGTCCAAGTTTGATACCAATTGGATTGCGAACCTTTGAAGCAAAATCAACATGTGCGCCATCTAGCTGACGTGTGCGCTCACCTATCCAAATGAAGTGACCGGAAACATCGTAGGCATCTCCTGTGCGTGAATCGATACGAGTTAATGCCTTTTCATACTCCATGATTAGCGCCTCGTGGCTTGCAAAGAAATCTACTGACTTAAAGCTTGCAGGATCAACGCCTGCAGATTTCATAAACGCTAAAGCGCGACCAATTTCATTAGCCATTTGTTCGTATCGTTCGCCAACTTTAGAATCACGGATAAAACCTTTGTTCCATTCGTGAACTTGTCGTAGATCTGCAAAACCACCTTGGGTAAAGGCGCGCACTAAGTTAAGAGTTGCTGCAGATGTGTTGTAAACGCGCACCAAACGTTGTGGGTCTGGATTTCGTGAGCTTTCCGTAAATTCAATATCGTTAACGGCATCCCCACGGTAGGCAGGAAGTGTTACATCACCACGAGTTTCGAAATCATTAGAACGAGGCTTAGCAAACTGGCCCGCCATTCGACCAACCTTGATAACCGGCAAGCTTGAGTAATACTGCAAAACCGCAGCCATCTGCAAAATTGTTTTAATACGATTTCGAATTGAATCAGCTGTTGCGGCCGCAAAAGTTTCTGCGCAATCTCCGCCTTGTAACCAAAATGCTTTACCTTCTGCTGCTAACGCGATGCGAGCTTTTAAATCATCACATTCACCAGCAAAGACAAGTGGAGGTAAGGCTTTTAATTGCGCCACCGCTGCTTTGACAGGCTCACCCTCTGGTCCACCCGGCCAAGTTGGTTGCTGGGCAGCAACAAGGCCAGGTGTAAACAGGGAATCTAAATTTGCGCTCATCATAGAAGTGTAGAGAGTTCGAAAGTAATCGCGCGAGGCAATTAACCGAAGAAAATCTCTGATTCCTTGTATAGCTCTAGCGGAACAGTCTTTAGCTTCTCAGTTGCTGATGCCAAAGGTACGCGTGCAATGTTGGTGCCGTGAAGTGCAACCATCTTGCCCCAATCACCTTCGTGAGCCGCTGTAATTGCATGCAATCCGAAGCGAGTAGCAAGTACGCGGTCAAATGCTGTTGGAGTGCCACCACGCTGGATGTGACCCAATACAGATGTACGAGCTTCCTTACCTGTTCGAGCTTCGATCTGACCTGCTAGCCAGTCACCGATACCCGATAGCTTTACATGGCCAAATGAATCAAGTGTCTGATCCTTAACAATCATGTCGCCATCTTGAGGAATCGCACCTTCTGCAATAACGATAATCGGTGCGTAGTGAGACTTGAATCGTGACTCAACCCATTCGCATACCTTATCTACAGAGAACTTTTGCTCTGGAATCAAAATACATGTCGCACCACCTGCAAGACCTGAATGTAATGCGATCCAGCCTGCGTGACGACCCATAACTTCAACGATTAATGCGCGGTGATGGGACTCAGCGGTTGTGTGAAGACGATCAATTGCTTCCATCGCAATATTTACTGAGGTATCAAAACCAAATGTGTAATCAGTGTTGTTAAGGTCATTATCGATCGTCTTTGGAACACCAATCACCTTGACACCAAGAGCATCAAGCTTTGTAGCAACACCTAAAGTATCTTCGCCACCGATTGCAATCAATGCATCGATTCCAGCTTTTTCAAGATTTTCCTTGATTTTTTCTACGCCACCCTCGATTTTAAATGGGTTAGTACGTGATGAACCAAGAATTGTTCCACCGCGAGTCAAGATGCCGCGGGTTGTTTCAATATTTAGAGGCATGGTTAGACCTTCTAGAGGTCCCTTCCATCCATCACGGAATCCAACAAACTCGTGACCGTACTCTTTAACACCCTTGCGAACCACAGCACGAATAACTGCATTAAGACCAGGGCAATCTCCGCCGCCAGTAAGGACACCAATACGCATGATTATCTCCAACAATTTTATTGTTTGATTAAGCGGCTCAAATTTTCCCGCCACCTGTGGTCAACGCTGACTGGCACAGTCTAGCCATGACTCACGCTCATTCAACAACTCATAGCCACTTTAAAGGCAAGGGTCGGAAATCCCGTCCTACTGTGATTAGGGGGTAACTCGGACACCTTTGCCGACGATAACTATCCCTGCATCGCTAACTGTGAAACGTTGTCGATCTCGCTCTAAGTCCACGCCGATCTGTGCCCCAGGCTCTACAACGACGTTCTTATCCAAGATAGCTTTGCGAACAATTGCTCGATCGCCAATCTTAACTGATGGCATTAACACCGAGCCCTCAACGATTGCCGCTTTTCCAACAGAGACATCATAGGAAACAACTGATCCATGCAAAATTCCACCTGCAACAATTGATCCGGCGCCAACAATAGAATCGTGAGCCGATCCACCTTCGCTAAATTTTGCTGGCGGCAATGAAGGTGGGTTCGTAAGCAGTGGCCATTGGCGGTTATATAAATTAAAAATTGGATGAACAGATACTAAATCCATATGTGCGTCGTAATACGCATCGATCGAACCCACATCGCGCCAATAACCCTTGTCGCGCTCCGTTTCACCCGGAACAACGTTGTGAGCAAAGTCGTACACCTTTGCAACGCCCATGTTTGTTAAGTAAGGAATTATGTTTCCGCCTAAGTCATGGCGCGATTCCAAATCTTCAGAATCAAGAATTAACGCTTCTTCCATAACATCGCGCTTGAAAATATAATTACCCATTGAAACTAAACATAAATCTGGGTGACCTGGCATCGCAGGTGGATTAGCAGGTTTTTCATGAAATGCTTTTATAGTTATTCCATCGTCTGCTAATTCAATAACACCAAAATCATGTGCTTCAGAACGAGGCATCCGAATTGCCGCAACCGTTACGCCAGCTCCAGATTCAACATGCTGTTGAAACATCTGCATTGGATCCATGCGATACACGTGATCGGCACCAAAAACCAAAACATGCTTTGGATCTTCATCGTGAATCAAATTGAAGTTCTGCAAAATCGCATCTGCGCTGCCTGTATACCAACGAGGCCCAAGTCGTTGCTGGGCAGGAACAGGGGTGATGTAATTTCCAAGAAGTGAGGACATGCGCCAAGTGGTCGTAATATGGCGGTCAAGAGAATGAGATTTGTACTGAGTTAGTACAGCAATCTTCAACATATTTGCATTGGCAAGATTTGATAAAACGAAGTCCACTAAACGATATGAACCACCAAATGGGACGGCAGGTTTTGCGCGATCTGCTGTAAGCGGCATAAGACGCTTGCCCTCGCCACCAGCAAGAACGATGCTGAGTGGAAGTTGCAGTTTAGCCATGGCTTAACGATAGCCTTTCACCCTTGTCGAAGGAAGAGGATTAGCAGAATATGACCGCGTTAAATGTAGGCATAGTTACCAAGGAATGGCCACCAGCTATTTATGGTGGCGCCGGGGTTCATGTTCTTCAGTTAACGCAAGCACTTCGCACAATCAAGGATGTTCATGTCGATGTCCATTGCTTTGGTGGAAAACGCGAAGACGCTTTTGGGTATTCACTACCTGCAGGTTTTGCTGATGCCAATCCGGCGGTTCAAGCACTTGCAATTGATCTTGAGATGGCAACGCACTTAGGACATGTTGATGTTGTTCACTCACACACTTGGTATGCAAACATGGCAGGACATATTGCCTCACTACAACACGGGATCCCTCATATTGTGAGTGCACATTCATTAGAACCATTACGCCCATGGAAATCTGATCAATTGGGCGCCGGATACAAGATTTCATCATGGGCAGAAAAAACTGCATTTGAATCAGCAGCTGCAATCATCGCCGTCAGTGATGGAATGCGTGCCGATGTCTTGGCGGCTTACCCTGCTGTAAATCCTGCAAAAGTTGTAACAATTCGAAATGGTGTGGACACGCAAAAATTCGCCCCCAACCATGATTCAGCTGTGGCGGAAAGTTTTGGAATCAGTGGACCATATGCAATCTTTGTTGGTCGCATAACCCGACAAAAAGGTTTAGCGCACTTATTGCGTGCATGGAAGGACGTGCCTGCCGAATATGGTTTGGTACTTGCTGCAGGCAGCCCAGATGAAGAGGGCATCGGCAACGAGGTAGCAGCTTTAATTGCAGATTTACAGCGCACGCGCAGCAATATTTGGTGGATCAAAGAGATGCTGCCACATAATCAATTAACCGCGATGTTGACCGCAGCTGAACTATTTATTTGTCCTTCAATTTATGAGCCTCTTGGAATCGTTAATTTAGAAGCAATGGGTTGCGAAACCGCTGTTCTAGGATCTCGCGTTGGCGGCATCCCAGAGGTTGTCGCAGATAAGGAAACTGGCGAACTTGTTGATTACAACGGTGAGGCTGCTGCGTTTGAAAAGGCATTGACCGAATCAATTAATCGCTTAATGGCCCAACCTGAATTACTGAAAAAGTACGGCGCAGCAGGACGCGTGCGTGCACAAAAACTATTTGGATGGGATGCCGTAGCTGCATTAACTGTAGATCTATATCGACGCGTGATTGCTTAAATGACCCGTAAATCCTTGTTCCACTTTGCTTTAGTTAGCCTGCTCTGGGGAATTCCATATCTATTGATGAAGGTTGCAGTCGAAGATTTTCCACCTGCTGCAGTTGTTGCAGGCCGCACCTTAATCGGTGCGTTGATTTTGATCCCTATCGCGATCTACCGCAAAAAATTTGGTGGAGCGGTCCTTGGATTTAAATATGTTGCCTTTTACGCACTTATGGAAATGATCGGTCCTTGGATTCTAATTACTACCGCGGAACAAAAGATAAATTCGGGACTTGCTGGATTGCTTGTTTCAACAGTGCCTATATTTTCAACAGTTATTTCTTCTCTGCGCGGAGATCATTCAGTGTGGCAGTTCAAACGCATCATTGGAATCGTTGTTGGATTCTTTGGCTTGATTCTGGTTGTTGGAATTGAGAGCCTGTCAGGTAACAGCGATCCTCTATCAATTTTTATGGTGATCGTGGCATCAATGGGATATGCCTACGCCATAATCATGGTGACCACCAATTTGCCACTTGTCGATGGCATCGCAATTAATGGTTTAGCCATGGCTATAACTAGTGTTTTTTGGACTCCTTTTGCCATCGCCCAATGGCCTTCAAACATTTCCATGAACGCAGCCTTGTCGTTGATCGCACTTGGAGTATTTAGTACTGCTTTCGCCTTTATTTTATTCTTCAAGCTAATTGCTGAACTTGGACCAGCACGAAGTTCGCTTGTTACCTATTTGAATACAGCGATTGCAGTTGTGCTAGGGGTAATTATTTTGCGTGAGCCATTAACTGTCGGAATTATTGTTGGGCTACCGTTGGTACTTGTTGGTTCGTACTTAGCAAGTCGCAAAACTGCTTAAGACTTTTCGCCGAACCCTAACTTAGCAAGCAGCTTGGGATCCTTCTGCCATTCCTTCGAAACCTTGATATGTAAGCCAAGAAAAATCTTGGCACCTAATACGCGCTCTATATCTGCACGTGCACGAATTCCTATTTCCTTCAGCCGGGCACCTTGGTGGCCTAACAAAATTGCGCGCTGTGTGTCTCGTTCAACGTGGATAGTTGCATGGACATCGTAAAAGGGACGTGATCCTTTTTCTTCTCGCTCACCAAATTCATCAATAGTTACCACGATGCTATGTGGCAACTCTTCACGAACATCTTTCAACGCTGCTTCACGGATATATTCGCAGATTATTTGATCAATAGCTTGGTCACTTGTAGTGCCTTCTGGGTAATACTGCGGTCCGGCAGGAAGATTCTTTCCAATTAATTCATTGAGTAAATCAACTTGATCATGAATCGCAGCAGATACCGGAATAATCTCATCCCAGACAAAACCTTCGGCAATTTTCATAATGCCAAGCAAACGAATTGCTAGCTTTTCTTTGGCGATTAGATCGGTTTTAGTAATTACAGCAAACTTTTTTGCACCAGGGTGCTTTGCAATCTCTTGTGCAATAAAGGTATCGCCTGCACCCGATGTTTCATCGGCAGGGATACACATAATGACAATGTCGACTGAATCCATACTTTGATCCACAACTTGATTAAGGCGCTGACCCAACAATGTCTTTGGCTTATGAACGCCGGGGGTATCAACAAGCACCGCCTGAAATTTATCACCATGAACAATTCCACGAATCGCAGTACGTGTTGTGTTTGGGTGGTGCGAAGTAATTGCAATCTTGCTACCTACTAATGCATTAATCAGCGTTGATTTACCAACGTTTGGGCGGCCAACAATGGCTACAAAGCCCGAACGGAAATCACTCATAGGCTTA
>WLCR01000070.1 GCA_009705235.1 Actinomycetota bacterium
CGATCGCTGAAATTCATGGTCGTGGAAAGAATGCGATTGTTGTTGGTGGAACAGGTTTGTATATAAAGGCGATCTTGGATGAACTGAATTTTCCAGACACAGATCCAGTAGTGCGTGCCGAATTAGAGTTGGAGTTTGCAACTAAAGGCATCGCCCCACTTTTTGAAAGACTAGAAAAATTGGATCCAGCTGCAGCCCTTGCAATTGATAGAGCCAACTCTCGCCGCGTAATTCGTGCTTTAGAAGTAATCAAAATTACAGGTAAACCTTTTACTGCTAACTTGCCTCGAGAAGAAAGTTCTCGCTACCCATATGCGCGGCAATTTGGATTGGTAATGGATCGGGATGCATTATCTGAACGAATCTCAGTTCGAGTAGAGCGAATGTGGGAACGAGGATTGGTAGCAGAGGTCGAGAAGTTGATGGTCGCGGGTATTACTCAAGGAGTAACAGCCCAGCGTGCATTGGGGTATGCCCAAGTAATTGCTCAGATTGAAGGAAAGGTCACAGAAGAAGAAGCAAAGGAAGAGACAAAGCGAGCGACCAGACAATATGCACGCCGCCAAGAAACCTGGTTCTCGCGAGATGAGCGCATTACTTGGATCTCTCCAACACAAAATGCACTACAGCGCATAGTCGAATCGATAAACTAACGATAATGATTGCTACATATGGCCACGGTACTGAAAATGATTTTGTACTCATTTTTGATCCAAAGGATGAATATTCAATAACGACTGCTCAGACAGCTGCGATATGTAATCGCGAATCGGGAATCGGTTCAGATGGCTTAATCCGCATTATCAAGCGTGATGAAAAATGGTTTATGGATTATCGCAACGCCGATGGATCCCTAGCCGAAATGTGTGGCAATGGAATTCGAGTGATGGCTAGGTACTTAGTTGAAAGAGGTCATCAGCCTGAAGGTATTTTTGCTATCAATACTCGTGATGGCATTAAGCATCTTCGCGTTCCCTTGACCGATGATATTTCAGTCAACATGGGGCAAGTTACTGACGAAGGTGAAGAGATCACTGCGGCAACCAATGGTCATATCTGGAATGGTTACAACATCAGTGTCGGCAACCCTCACGCTGTTGTGTTTGTCGATGATATGGCTGAGATTGGCTCCCTAGATGTTGCCCCAGTCGTACGTCCGCGTGATTCTTACCCTGAAGGTGTCAATGTCGAGTTTGTGAAAATAATTGAAGGAAACACAATCGCTATGCGAGTGTTTGAACGTGGATCAGGGGAGACACGATCTTGTGGGACAGGAACATGCGCTGTTGCTCTTGCGGCAACCTTGCACACAAAAGCGAAGCTGCCAGCTACATGGATCATTACTCCACCTGGCGGTCGACTAGAAGTTTCTATCGACGGACATTCCAATGCGACACTCACAGGACCGGCAGTATTGATTCGAGATGTAGATATTTCGAGGTTTTTGATTGAGTAAGGATTTCGATGACGAATTCGAGTCATTACTACGTGAAAGCGCACGAGTTGCTGCAGAATACGACGCCAGCGAAGAAGATGATCACAGTGATCAATCTCTGGAGCTCTCCGAGCGTCATGCGCTGCGTCGCGTCAAAGGCTTTTCAACAGAACTTCAAGATATTTCGGAAGCCGAATATCGCCAGCTACAACTTGAGCGGGTTGTCTTAGTAGGCGTGTGGACAGAGGGCACAATCAAAGATGCTGAAAATTCACTTGCCGAGCTCAAAGCTTTAGCAGAAACCGCAGGCTCTGAAGTTTTAGAAGGTTTGATTCAGCGTCGAGACAAACCAGATCCTGCTACTTACATCGGTTCAGGAAAGGTTATAGAACTAAAGCAGGTCGTTATGACAACTGGTGCTGACACAGTTGTCTGCGATGGAGAACTCTCACCTTCGCAGCTTCGACAGTTGGAAGATAAGTTAAAGGTAAAAGTTGTTGATCGCACCGCTTTGATTTTGGATATTTTTGCCCAACATGCAAAAAGCAAAGAGGGTAAGGCTCAGGTTGAACTTGCACAGATTGCATATCTTTTGCCGCGACTTCGCGGATGGGGAGATTCGCTGTCACGTCAGGTCGGTGGTCGCGCAGCAGGTGGTGCTGGTATTGGCGGTCGTGGACCAGGTGAGACAAAGATTGAAACTGATAGACGCCGTATCCGTGACAAGATGGCAAAGCTTCGTCGAGAAATCGCTGAAATGAAGGTTTCGAGAGATACCAAACGACAGGAGCGTCGCCGCTTTAATATTCCATCTGTAGCAATTGCTGGATATACCAATGCAGGAAAATCTTCCTTACTCAATAAACTTACCAACGCTGGAGTTTTAGTTGAAAATGCACTCTTTGCAACGCTGGATCCAACTGTGCGTAAATCTGAAACTGCAGATGGACGTGTCTACACATTAAGCGACACGGTTGGATTTGTTCGTCATTTACCGCACCAATTAATTGATGCGTTTAAATCAACTCTCGAAGAAGTTTCAGAGTCAGATTTGATTGTGCATGTAGTAGATGGATCCCATCCTGATCCATTTGAACAGATCAGAGCAGTCAGATTAGTTATTGATGAAATTGGTGGCAAGGATATTCCTGAAATTATCGCCATCAATAAGGTAGATATTGCAGATCCTGAAGTAATTATGGAGATTTTGCGTAAAGAGCCCAACAGCTATGCATTTTCGGTGCGTACCGGTTTTGGAATAGAAGGTTTATTGCATGCAATTGAAAGTTCTCTGCCAAGGCCTTCTATCGAGATTAATGTCGTCATTCCTTACGACCGAGGAGACTTAGTCCACGCGATTCACGAAAGCGGAGAGATCTTTTCTGAGCAGTATTTACCGGAGGGAACTTCGATTCACGCCCGTGTTAACGGTGGATTGGCTCAAAGAATCGAGAATTCCCACATAAGTGGGGAATAACACCGACACGCCGCCCCGTATACCCTGCACAACCCAGTTAAATGCGCCATGATGCGCCCGAAAGCACTTAAGGGCAATTATTGAAAGGCGGTGAGAGCAATGGCAACAGATTACGACACACCTAGAAAAACTGATGAGGAACTTCATGAGGAGTCTCTAGAAGAACTCAAAGCTAAGCGCGTTGATGCTCAATCCGGCCAAATCGATGTCGATGAAGCAGAAGCCGCAGAAAACCTGGAATTACCTGGCGCAGATCTATCAGGAGAAGAGTTAGCGGTACGTGTAGTTCCTAAGCAAGTTGATGAGTTCACATGCTCACGTTGTTTCTTGGTTCACCACATAACTCAGCTTGCTAAAGGTGAAGGCGCAAAGGCTGTTTGCAAAGAGTGTAACTAACTCTACAGTTTTAGTTTTTTAATGCGTGTATTAAATCACTTCCACGATTGCTACTAATCAACCAGTATGGCGTTGAATCATTCTGGTCGTTGATTTCAGCACGAATTCCCGCAGGAGCCCAGAAACGTATTGCGAGAAATGCATGTGGATTTGCATCACGAGTCCGGACTTGACGTATCGCTGTGTTATCTAGATTGACACACTCGCCAATAAATCTTAAATCGATGTGAGCCCTTCCAACTCGGAGTTCATTGCTATCCACTTCAATAATCAAGGCCGTTGAAACGTAAATCCACATCAGAGCTGCAGTGAAGGCGGCAAGAGCAATCAGTGCGGCATTATTACCAAGAGCAGCCCATATCGAAACTACCAAAGTAAGCATGAAGAAGTACACAAGGGCCAAAAGCCATAGTGGTGGATGTATCACTTCGCGATAACGCATGGGTGTTACCGTATCGGATATCAAGGCGGTAACCTTGCCATATGGCACGGATTCCAAGCACAACTGCTCCTGAAGGATCACCTATTCCAGAGCGTCATCCTCAAGCACCTGTTGTCGGATCTAAGATTCCATCGCACTTTGGTCATTGTTTTGGTTGTGGTGAATTACATCCAACTGGTTTGCATCTTGTTGCTTACGCTGGTGCTGGATTAAACATCACCGCTGAATTTACAGTCAATGAAAATCATCAAGGAGCACCAGGGTTGGCCCATGGTGGACTTTTATCTCTAGCATTTGATGAAGCACTCGGAAAATTAATGTGGTTGTTGCGTGCACCAGCGGTTACTGGTCGCTTGGAAACGGATTTCATTAAACCTGTTCCTATGGGTACTACTCTGCACATCACTGCAGAAATCACTGGACAGGTTAATAGAAAAGTGTATACATCGGCAGTTGGCCGACTTAATTCGCTAGATGGCGAAATAGCTGTTCGAGCTGCGGCACTTTATATAATTGTTCCTATGGATCATTTTATGAATAATGCGCCAAAGGAGTATCTAGAGCATCTTGCTAAGACGCCTGAGGTCATGGCATTTGTGGATCCAACTTTCGAGATTAATCCGTAATTATGGGCACAGTTCAGGTATTAATTACTCGCCTAGATCCATCAGTACCGCTTCCGTCATATGCAAAAGGTGGCGATGCTGGCGCAGATATTGCCACCCGCGTTGATGTGACATTACAACCAGGGGAGCGCGCTCTTGTCCCTACAGGAATTTCAATCGCACTACCTGATGGATATGTAGCTTTGGTTCATCCACGTTCAGGTTTAGCAATCAAGCACGGGGTAACAATGGTCAATGCACCAGGAACTGTGGATGCTGGGTATCGCGGTGAACTGCAATGCATCATGATCAACCATGATCCTAAGCAAGCAATTACTTTTCATAAAGGTGATCGCATTGCGCAATTGGTAATTCAAAAAGTAGAAAGAGCAGAGTTTGTGGAAGTTAAGGAATTACCAGGGTCAGGTCGCGGCGTTGGTGGATTCGGATCAACAGGATGAGTCAACATGATGAAGATCGTGACAAAGTTGTTAACGCTTTAGGTGGAAAAAAGGGTCTAATTGATTCAGGTGTGCCATCTGTTGTTTTCTTAATTGTGTTTAATTCTACAAAAGAGGTGAATACCGCTATTTGGGCGGCACTGGGCCTCTCGCTTCTCCTAGCTATTTATCGATTAGCTCGAAAAGACACTGTCCAACATTCAGTATCTGGAGTAATTGGAGTCTTAATTTGTGCTTACTTTGCTAATCGCAGTGGTAATGCAACTGATTTCTATATTCCAAAACTCCTGACAAATTTGGGATACGGAAGTGTGTATTTGATCGCCAACATTGTTGGTTGGCCGATCTTAGGTTTAGTACTTGGTCCACTTTTGGGTGAAAACCTGACTTGGCGCAAAAATCCACAACGCAAGAAAATGTACATCAAAGCAAGTTGGCTATGGGTCGCGATGTTCTTTCTGCGAATTGCAGTTCAGTATCCAATTTACAAAAGTGGAAACGTCAATCTTTTAGGTACCGTAAATCTTGCAATGGGGTATCCGCTATTTTTCGTCACGGCGTATGCAACATGGTTGGTGATTAAGGCCGGACCACCGGCAGAAAAAGTTTCTGATTAAGAGATAAAGCAGGCTTTAATATGAGCTTCTGCATCAGCAGAGGCAACAAATAGAAGTTCATCACCAGCAGCAAATACATCGTGCGCTTTAGCGGTAATCACTCGTCCGTCCCGAACAATCGCTGCAATCGCGGCATTTTCTGGAAGCTCAATCTCTTCTACGGTTTTTCCAATACATGCAGAACCATCTGGCAAGGTAAGTTCTACAAGGTTTGCCTGACCTTTTCTAAATGAGAATAAACGAACAACATCGCCAACACTTACAGCTTCTTCTACCAATGCGGAAATAATGCGTGGAGTAGATACAGCAACATCCACACCCCATGAAGAATCAAACAACCATTCATTCTTCGGATGATTAATTCTGGCGACAACGCGTGGCACACCATATTCAGTTTTGTCAAGCAGGGATGTTACAAGGTTTGCTTTGTCATCACCCGTTGCAGCTACTAATACTTGGCAGTTATTTAGATGTGCGTTATCAAGAGATGTAATTTCACATGCATCGGC
>WLCR01000071.1 GCA_009705235.1 Actinomycetota bacterium
ACTTCGCCAATCACACGTGGAGGGCGGGGTTTAGTTAATGCACGGTTACTTTTTGGCCCAGTCAAAATCATTCCGTTTGCAGATTCACCTGCTGGTAAATATCCACATTCACGTAATACACGCATCGCATCCGTTGCATCCATATCGCAAATAACAACCTCGGGTGCAATCCGGCGAAGAGCTAAGATTTCAAGTTTCTTATCATTCATAATCTGGGAAATTAATGCAGTGTCTTCGCATCGGATAAATGAGGATGTATTACCAACACGTAACTTGCCATGCTTCTTTGCAACATCAGCAATTAAATACTCTAGGGGTTGTGGCATGGGTGTCTTAGATGTCTTTATCAAGAATGTCTTAATCTCATCACCGGTCTTGCCGTGATCCAATGCTCGCCGAATTGTGCTTTCAGTAAATCTATAAACTGTTGCACCACCACGACTTTCAATCTCGGCCATCATTGCAAGTGCTTGTGAAATTTCATGTTCTAGCGGCCCTGGTGCGATTGCAGTGTTATCACTTTGAATCAAGATGTGATCAACCGTCTTGGGCAAATCTTCGTTGATAGAACTTAAGTCATCGCCATTAAGAAACTGAGCGCCAAATTTTGATAGTGCACCTTGCCCTGTAATTCCGAGCCACTCGGCCTCACGAAGCGTCCATTCAGCAAGCTCATCCTGCAATGAAGAATTGCGACGCACTGGCGCGCGCCAGGTCAAGAGGTCTTTGAAGCTATTCCAATCAGGAGCGATCCCTTGGTTTTTCCGTAGTAGCTCCAGAGTTAAAGCACGTACACGTGCAGCATTTACTCGATCTAGTTCAGGGCCGAGGGCGGCAACATTCTTTGCTTCAACCCGACCAACTAACCCGCTAACACGGGAAGTGATTAACCATTGTGATGCCAACATCTGCCAGCGATCTGCGGGTGTTTGCATCAACCAAATATCAAATTTGTTGCTTGGCAAAATTCGGTCATCAGCATCAAAACTAATTAAGGATGCAAGATATGCAAGTTCTGCTACAAATGCTGTACAAGATTCATCGACACCTAAGTGGGTTGAAACAATTTTAAGATCACGAACTCCTAATCCGCCGGCTCTTAATGCATCGGCTGGTTCGTCGGCCCAAAAATTGAGAAGCTCTTCTACCCAGCGCAAGACTGTTGAAACATTTGCGATTGCGGCAAGGTTGACTTGGCTTTCATTTCGTTTTGCACCAATTAAAGCTGGTTGCTGAATGAATTGTTCTTTATGAATTTTTCCTCCACGCAGAGCAATCCCTACTTCGCGAGGCAGGATCACAGTTCTTTGATCAAGTGGAACTAAAAATTTCTTTTCAAGCAACCAAGTAACCCCGGGTCCAGGATTTTTAATGTCCCCAACACTTCCGCGCGGAGGCCCCCAGACCAATCGATCTAAAACTTTCTTAGCATCAGCTGGTGCATTATCTAAATCGCTAATTTTTAGCTTTGCCATCGAGGCTGGACCTAAGCCTGCAGGCTCTGTTCCAATTACATCGCGTAATTGTGTTGGCAAACGCATTCCATCATCGGATGGATAAACGAGACCAATTGTTACCAGATGTTCTAAAACAGTTTTTGCTGCCTTGTCTGTAAGAGCGACAACGCTTTTTTCTAAGAATGGTTCATTTACAGAGGCGGCCGCTTCTAATACTTGAAATTGCCATTGGTTAAGCGAATCAATTGCTCTGGCCAAGCTTGGTGCTGAACAGGCGCGCACGGCAAGTGAAGCGATATCTGGTGGTACGGGTGTTACTAAATCTGGACGAGCGGAAAATAACTTCAAAAGGGCAGCATCATCAACGCTACGTAGGTAGTCGGAGAAAGAGCGCATTTCCATAACTTGCCTACATTACTGGCATATCGGATGTTCTTGTTAATTACCCATTGCGTTTGCGGGGGGTTAACCAGGTGCCAAGCGCGGCAAGTCGAACCACAATCGGGGAGATTGCCCGACCAACAAACCGTGCACGACGGAAATCATGGATTGGCCAACCTTCAGCCATCGCACGTAAACCTAACAGTGCGTCTGGATTAATTGCTGATGGATGACCAACACATTGCAATAAAGGTAGGTCATTGTTGCTATCTGAAAATGCTAGACAATTTTCTAAATCAAATCCTTTTTCAATCGCTAATTGACGGACGGCAATTGCTTTTTCTTTTCCGTGCAATAACGGTCCATTCATCTGACCTGTGTAAAGACCATCTTTAATTTCTGCACGACTTCCAAGTGCGCCAGTTAATCCCAATCTCTTAGCAATTAAAGTTGCCATATCTTCTGGTGCAGCAGTCACCAAGTAAACCTCAACGCCTTCTTGGTAAAGTTTTTGTGCAATATCAATTGTTCCCTGCCACATAGCGGGTGATACATATTCATCATAAATTTCTTGAGCAATTGCTTCGATGTCTTTGACATTATGCCCACCAATAAAATCTGTAGCTGCATCTTGAAAACGTTGGATCTCTTCCTTGTTTTCTTTTCCTGTTAAGCGAAATCTCAGGTTTGCTAAGACAAAACGCGAAATATCCTTCTTGGTGAAGTAACCACGCTGATACATGCCGCGACCCAAGAAATAAATGGTTGAGCCACGAATAAGCGTGTTATCGACATCAAAGAAGGCAGCTCTTTTGCCCGTGAGTGCCATGTCACTACCTTACCGATAGACGGGGATTCGGGACGCTTTATGCTTTGCCAATGAGTTCAACTGTTCATGTAGTCCGTCACGGAGAAGTCCATAATCCAGACAAAATTTTGTACGGTCGCCAACCTGGTTGGCGATTATCTGATCGTGGGCAAGAGATGGCACGCACAATTGGTGATTGGTCAAAGACTGTTGATCTTGGCGCTCTTCATGTGTCACCCCTGCAACGTGCACAAGAAACTGCTGCACCCATTGCCGCGGCCCACAATATTTCTATTACAACTGATGAACGATTAATTGAAGCTGCAAATATTTTTGAAGGAAAGCCTTTTGGAGTAGGTGATGGAGTTTTGCGTCATCCCGCGGCATGGAAGCACTTATGGAATCCATGGAAACCATCGTGGGGCGAGCCATACGAACAACAAATCAATCGCATGCTTGCAGCAATCTTTGCCGCTCGCGATGCAGCTAATGGCAAAGATGCAATTTGTGTATCGCATCAGTTGCCGATCTGGATTTTACGAAGCGCAATTGAAAACCGTCGTCTATTGCATGATCCTCGGAAACGCGAGTGCTCACTTGCATCCGTTACCAGTGTTCACTTTGATGACGAGGGATTTATCTCTGGACTCACTTATTCTGAACCAGCGCGACACTTGTTGCCTGAAAAAAAGTGATGAAGAGACTTGCACTTCTGATTGCATTGGCAATTGCACTTACCGGGTGCGGTGGAGGTGGATCATCTTCAGCAGAAGAAAGTTTTGTTTCTGGTGATGGAGCCACAACATTTATACAGATTGCAGATAGAAAGATTGCTCCAGCAATCACTGGACTAACTCTGTCTGGGACAAATTACACGTATACAAAAGATAAGGTTGCAGTGGTTAACGTATGGGCGTCATGGTGTTCACCATGTCGGGCTGAAGCGCCGATACTTGTTTCTCTAGCAAACAAATATACAAATGTTGCATTCATCGGGATATTAACCCGCGATAACCCGGCAAATGCCGAAGCATTTGAACGTAGATTTAAGGTCCCTTATCCAACAGTCATTGATGATTCGATTTTGATTGGCTTTAAGGGCTCATTGCCGGCAAATGCCATTCCATCGACGGTAATTCTGGATAAGAATGGCCGGGTGGCTGCACGTATTTCAGGCGTAGTTACTGTGGCTTCATTGACCCAACTAATTGAACGGGTGAGCGCCGAATGAAAGAGTTTTTTGTAGAGCAAATCTTTTCAGGTGTTCTAGTTGCAGCTTTCCCATTTGCATTTATCGCAGGACTTATTTCATTTCTATCACCATGTGTTTTGCCATTGGTCCCTGGCTATCTTTCATTTGCAGCTGGATTTTCAGTAAGTCGTGGCAGGGTTTTCTTAGGTTCTATTCTTTTTGTTCTAGGTTTTAGCGCCGTTTTTGTCTCCTATGGTGCGCTGTTTGGTGGATTAGGAAATCAGCTATCTTCCAACGAAGAAATCATTTCCAGAATTCTGGGCCTTGTCACAATTTTCTTAGGGTTTATCTTCTACGGACGTTTTCCTTTTTCTCCAACAATTAGACCAAAGATGCGAACAACCGGGGGATTGCTAGGTGCACCTTTACTTGGCGTGTTATTCGGTATTGGTTGGACACCTTGCATTGGACCGGCATTAGCAGCGGTGCAGACACTGGCATTTCAAGAATCTAGTGCAGTGCGAGGTGCAGTTCTATCTTTTGGTTATTGCATAGGGTTAGGACTTCCTTTTATTCTTTCCGGTTTATCTCTAGATAAGTCTGCAAAGTTACGTTCACTTATTTATCGCCGCGGTGATGTCATTTCAAAAATTGGTGGAGTTTTCTTGATTGCAATCGGTGTTCTTCAAGTTCTTGGTTTCTGGGGACAGATACTAAATTCGATGCGTTCACTAATTTCAGATTTCATTCCGGTGATTTAATGAGTCAGCAAACAGAGCTACCTGAGCTAGATAGTGTTGGTGTACTGCGTTTTGCATGGCGTCAGCTAACCAGCATGCGCACCGCACTTATTTTGCTTTTAATGCTTGGGGTCGCATCTATTCCTGGTTCATTGTTTCCACAACGGACCCAAAATCCAATACAGGTCGGTCAGTACTTTAAAGATTCTCCAGAACTTGCCCGTTGGATGGATCGTTTCTATTTATTTGATGTCTACGGATCGCCCTGGTTTAGCGCTATTTACATCCTGTTATTCATTTCCCTCATTGGATGTGTATTGCCTCGGACAATTGAGCATTTTCATAGCGCACGTGCTTTACCACCAGCAACACCTAAAAATCTGTCACGAATGGAACATCATTCGGCGTGGGATACAAACGGAACAGAATTAGCTGCAGCGCGTGCATGGTTTAAGTCAAAGCGCTTTAGGGTCTTAGAAAAAGACGGATCTATATCTGCCGAAAAGGGTTTTATGCGCGAAACTGGGAATCTTTTTTTCCATTTAGCATTAATTCTTGTTTTGATTGGAATAAGTCTTAGTTCGTTATTTGGTATGCGTGGCGAGGCAATCATTAATGTGGGTGAAAGATTTGTTAACACACCAACAAGTTATGACACCTTGACCTATGGAAAATTGTATAGAGATGCAGATCTCCCAGCGTTTATGCTGACTACAGATAAGTTTGATGCACAGTACAACCTCGAAACAAGTGCACCAGAGGATTACACATTAGAAGTCTCGGTTCTCGAGGAAAATTCATCAGTTGTAGAAAAGAAAATTATTAAGGTCAATAGTCCGCTGACTATCGGAAACACTCGAATTTATTTGCAAGCCAATGGTTACTCACCGGTTATCACGGTTAGAGATTCCAAAGGCAATGTCGCATTCCAAGGCCCTGTTCCTTTCTTGCCACAAGATTCAAATCTTCGATCAATTGGTGCAATAAAAGTCCCGGATGCAGATCCGCAGATTGGATTTGTTGGATCTTTTGTTCCGACATATGTCCGTGATGCTAATGGCGGCGGTGCGCTCAGCGCTTTTCCCAAGGCTTTAGATCCACGTTTGTTGTTAGCTGCTTGGACAGGTGATCTTGGATTGGACTCTGGCATTCCTCAATCGGTTTATAGAATAGATACGTCGAAGATGCTTCAGGTCGGCCTTAAGTCCCTAAAGCCAGGGGAAATTTTTGAATATCCAGGCGGATCAATCACATTTGAAGGTTATATCCAATGGGTTAACCTCAACTTCGTTGCAGAT
>WLCR01000072.1 GCA_009705235.1 Actinomycetota bacterium
AGATACGTCGAAGATGCTTCAGGTCGGCCTTAAGTCCCTAAAGCCAGGGGAAATTTTTGAATATCCAGGCGGATCAATCACATTTGAAGGTTATATCCAATGGGTTAACCTCAACTTCGTTGCAGATTCCGGAAAGAAGTTCGCATTATTGGGCGGTATTGTTGCGATCCTTGGGTTGCTTGCATCACTCTTTACTCGCAGACGACGTATTTGGATTCGAGTTGAATCACAGGTAGAAGTTGCTGGGTTAGCAAAAAATGATGCACCAGGGCTAGATGTCGAAATGGAACAGTTTATTCGGATGCTAAAGGGAGAGAAATAAATGTCACGTTCGTGGGCTTTTGCATCAAACTACCTGATTTATTCTGCAATGGCTGTGTACACCTTGGCATTTTTTGCTCACGCAATCGAAACTGCTTGGGCGGTAAAAGTTCCTAATGACACAACAAAGACACATGATTACAAGCGCACCGAAAAAGTTGCACGTGTCGCCACGGCGATGATGATTTTAGGCTTCATTCTTTTATTTGCAGGTGTGATAGCTCGTGGAATTTCTGCTGGGCGTGTGCCTTGGGGAAACATGTACGAGTTCTCGATCACTGGTGCACTTGCATTTACCGGCGCATATCTTGGCGCGTTGCGCAAATATGATCTTCGTTGGTTGGGTCTACTCGTTTCGATTTCAGTTTTGCTCACTCTTGGCACAGCAGTTGCAGTTCTTTATCGCCCGAGTGCCCCACTTGTGCCTGCACTTAAATCAACTTGGTTAGTAATTCACGTTTCTGCTGCAATTGTTTCTGGCGGAGTCTTCTTGCTTGCAAATGTGATTGCAGCAGCGTATTTGTATTTAGATAAAATGGAGTTGAAGGGCGAGCGAACAGCGTGGGCTAAACGCCTTCCTTCATTAGAAGTTCTTGATCAATTGTCCTACCGATTGGTTGCATTTGTTTTTCCATTGTGGACCTTTGCAGTTATTGCAGGAGCAATCTGGGCCGAAAGTGCCTGGGGCCGTTACTGGGGTTGGGATCCAAAAGAAACCTGGGCGTTTATTACATGGGTTGCATATGCGGCTTACCTTCACGCCCGTGTGACTATTGGCTGGCGAGGACGCAGAGCGGCATGGCTATGTTTATTTGCAGGCTCTACATTCCTGTTTAATTATGTGTACGTCAATATTTGGGGAACTGGAAAGCACACGTATTCGGGTCTTTAGAGTTTTCCTAAGAAATCCGGATCATCATCTGGTGGAAGGATGCGTCGCTTAGGAGCTTTGCGTCCCTTTGGTTTATTTCTTCCAGCAATTAAATATGCAACTGGACCAATTGCAAGAGCCTGTGGTCCAAGAATGATTATCAAAAGTAGCCAACCCCATTTTGGAAGTGTTTTAATCTGGGATTCATCGGTTCGCGCGCAATCAATCAATGCATAAATCGTTAACCCGAAGACAATTATGAGTGGAAGAATCCGTGACATGTATTTATTGTATCGCTAAGGCAAGGGCAAAAACTATGGCAAACATAAGTTGGAGCTTGCCAGTTCGGCCTAAAACCGGAATTAAATCCTTTCCGGAAACTCCGCTGAGTACTAACTTTGAAATCGAATAACTCATTGGCGTCATTAACAGAGTAAGCATGGCCGCTGGAATCAGAGTGGCAATTGCCGCACCATGGGCTAATACCAAAAGAGTGACAAATACTCGGCGAGCTTTCAAATCTCCAAGCCGAACCGCAAGAGTTTTCTTTCCGACCAATTCATCTTGGGCGCGATCTCGAATGTTGTTGATAGCCAAGATCGCACAGGCAAGTGCACCCATTGGAATCGCCACAATGAAACTGAGCATAGTTATTGTGCCTGTTTGAACGTAATACGTACCCATGGTCGCGACTAATCCGAAGAAGGTGAAGACTGAAATTTCACCTAACCCACTGTATCCATAGGGATTCTTACCACCGGTGTATCCCCATGCTGCAGCAATTGCCAGCATGCCAACCAGAATAAGCAATGGTGAAGTAAGCAAGGACAACCAAACACCTGCGACGCTAGCAATTGCAAAAGAAATAAATGCAGCGTTTTTCACAGCCGAAGCTGAAGCCAACCCACTTGCGACTAATCGAGTTGGGCCAATTCGATTTTCATCTGTTCCCTTGACGCCATCGCTGTAATCATTGGCGTAATTGACGCCGATCTGCAGCCAGACAGCAACCTTGAGCGCTAAAGCCGCACGGAACCAATTAAATTCTGATCCTGCAAGAGCTGAAGCAATGACTACTGGCGCAATTGCTGCCGACAAAGTGCGGGGACGTGCTCCTAGTAGCCACTTATTCATTCGCAATACCTTTCGCCAAACTTTTTCGATCAATCTTGCCAATACCCAGCAATGGTAACGAACTCATGCGATGTATGCCTTTTGGTTTTGCAAAGTCACCAAAATCTTTTTCAAGATGTGCAGTGATTTGATCATCGCTAATTGTTCCAACGAGGGCAACTTGCAAACTCTGTCCCCACTGAGGGTCTTCAATAGCAAATGCTGCAAATTGAGTCTCTGGAAATGCAAGACTTAGCGAATTCTCAACAGCATTAAGTGAGAGATTTTCTCCACCAGAAATAATCACATCATCTGATCTTCCAATGACACATAGCTGGTCGTTTTTAAATTCACCTAAATCATTTGTTTCAAACCAGCCATCACTAAGTGGAATTGAAGATGCTAGAACAGGACCCTTTATACGAATTATTCCATTTCGAATTTCAATTTCAACACCCTCAATAGCTGTCCCATCGTAAACACAACCACCACAAGATTCCGTCATTCCATATGTTGTAACAATTTTTATTTCAGCTAATTCGGCTTGCTTACGCAAGGCTTGAGATAAAGCAGCGCCTCCGACCAATACTGCTTTTGCTGATTGAAGGTGGCTCAATAAATTGTGGTCACCATTTAGCGCACGAAATAATTGTGTTGGAACAATTGCTGTGTAGTCTGCTTTTGGATATTCACCGTCGATGTTACGCAGATCAATTGGTATTGTTCCTAATTCGATTGAGCGCACAATCACATTGACAGCGGCCACATGTGTCAGTGGTAGCAACAGGGACCAAGTATCACCAGATTTTGCACCTATGAATTTATTGGAAGCACGCGCCGATGAAATCAATGCAGTCGATGTCAGCAAAACCTCTTTGGATGCACCAGTTGTTCCGGAAGTTCCGATTGCTACTGCGGTATTGCTCGGAGCGTATTCTGATGAGATTTCCCCAAAGCCAAGGATGGGGCCATCGCCCACGAGGGCTGCTGTGATTTCTCCCGCTAATTGGGAGATTTCGCATGCTGGGCTGACTCGAAGAATTTTTCGTTGTGACGAGGTATCCATTGCCACCGTAGGCTATCGCTAGCAACGACGATGGAGGAAATGTGAGCAAGCCGATCAAGCGCGATTTTGGTAGCCGTCAGATTCCACAATGGGTGAGCGCACCTGGTGGAGAAGATTTCGTAGATATCAAATATCAAATGGGCGATGGTATCGCCAAGATTACGATCAATCGTCCGCAGGTTCGCAATGCATTTCGTCCTCAAACGATAATTGAATTAATTGAAGCGTTTGATTTAGCCCGTGACAATGAAGAAGTTGGCGTAATCATCTTTACTGGTGAAGGCACGGAAGCATTTTGTTCTGGAGGCGACATCAGTGTTCGGGGCGACGATGGATATCTTGGTGATGACAAGTTAGCCAAAAAAGGGATCGGTCGACTTAATGTTTTAGATCTTCAAGTTCAGATTCGTCGTACACCAAAACCAATTGTTGCCATGGTTGCTGGTTGGGCAATCGGCGGGGGACATGTTCTACATGTTGTTTGCGATTTAACTATTGCCGCCGATAATGCAAAGTTTGGTCAAACCGGTCCAATGGTTGGTTCTTTTGATGGTGGATATGGAGCTGGACTATTGGCAGCACATGTTGGTCAAAAGAAAGCGCGCGAAATTTGGTTTATGACTCGCGAATACGACGCACAAGAAGCGCTGACTATGGGACTTGTAAATACTGTTGTTCCGATTGCAGAATTAGAAGCAGAAACAGTTTCGTGGTGCCGTGAGATGCTACGCAATTCTCCAATGGCTCTGCGATTACTGAAAGCAAGTTTGAATGCAGCAACTGATGGTCTAGCAGGGGTGCAACAACTTGCCGGCGATGCAACCTTGTTGTTCTACATGACCGAAGAAGGCCAAGAAGGTCGCGATGCATATAAAGAAAAGCGTGCTCCTGATTTTGGAAAGTTTCCAAAGCGCCCGTAATCCATGGATCTCTTTGATACTTTGCGTGTAGTTGCGCTGCCAACGACAACAAATTTTCGTGGCATTACTGTTCGTGAAGTTGCATTGATTCAAGGCGAATACGGTTGGGGCGAGTTCTCGCCATTTCTTGAGTATGACGATATTGAATCGGCACCTTGGTTAGCCTGTGCAATTGAAGCTGCAACCCATCCAAAACCACAGCTGTATCGCACTCATGTAGCAGTTAATGGGACTATTCCAGCACTGAACAATCCCGCAGATCTAGAAAGAATTATTGATTCATTCCCAGAAGTTAAAACCTTTAAAGTAAAGGTTGGTACCAATGTCAGCGAAGACTTGTACAGACTCGATGTTGTAAGAACCTTACGTCCATGGGCGGCAATACGAATCGATGTCAATGGTTTATGGAGCGTTGATGAAGCTGAAATGTTCATCAATTCAGCTGGTGATATCGAATATGTTGAGCAACCATGCGCAACAATTGAGGAACTTAGCGAATTAAAAAAGCGGGTAGATGTAAAGATTGTTGGTGATGAGATCCTTCGTAAAGCTAAAGATCCCTTTGCCATAGATTTAGCTGGAGCGGTTGATTATTTGATGTTAAAGGTTCAGCCACTCGGTGGAATCAAACGTGCTCACAAAATTGCAGAACATCACAATTTACCTGTCGTGGTTTCAAGTGCCCTAGAGAGTGCCGTCGGAATTAATTATGGACTCACCTTGGCAGCTTCCTTTGAGGAGATGAACTTTGATTGTGGTCTTGGTACTGGTTCTCTATTGGCAAAGAACGTAGGTGAATTGCCAATAGTTGATGGAAAGATTGCAATTAGTGAGGTGATTCCTAATCTTGATGGCTTAGATGTCAGTGCGGATCGCTTCGAATGGTGGAAGAATCGGATTATGAGAACTGCGGAGTTGCTACAGTGAATAACTCCACCTCGCTTGCACGCGTGATCGTTCGCCAAATCATTGAAGCAGGGATTACAGATGTAGTTATATCTCCTGGTTCGCGCAACGCACCTTTATCCCTGGCTTTTTTTGAAGCTTCGCAGGAGAAATTAATTAAGATCCACATACGCATTGATGAGCGGACTGCTGCATTTTTCGCGCTAGGAATCATTAAATCAACTGGCCGACCAGTACCAGTTGTGTGCACTAGTGGAACAGCGGTTGCTAATTACCATCCAGCTGTACTTGAAGCCAGTCATACAAACGCACCGCTCATGGTTTTGACAGCAGATCGCCCAGCCATGTTGCGTAAGACCGGTGCAAATCAAACAACAGAGCAAGCTCGCATTTTTGGTAAAGCCGTTCGGTACTTTGCAGATATTGATGGCCCTGTTTATCCAATGGAATTACCACTAGATAGCTTGCGAACTGGGCCGATTCATTTAAATCTGCAATTTGATGAACCTCTGTTGTCAGACGATTCTTCGGATTGGCTTTCACAAATCAATGTTGCACCAAAAGAATTTGTTGCACGTACTAAACCAGGCACACTGCGATTGGTCGGTGCACGAGGAGTTGTAGTCATTGGGCATGATCGTGGCGGTTTAACAGTTGATGAAATAAAGCAATTCACA
>WLCR01000073.1 GCA_009705235.1 Actinomycetota bacterium
ACATATTGAAAGTTGGTGCAACTTGATTTCAGAGGTAGCGGGTTTACCGCCCGTACCTGAAGGCGTCTCCGCAATTTCTGCTGCGCGTCGTCAATAATTATGACCGAAGAACTCGTGGTAGTACCTTTGCTGCAACCTGCTGAAGGAACACCACCGGTAATAGATACCGAATCCAGTTTCAAGGAAGCGTTGGCACAGTTGGCGCAGGGTTACGGTCCATTTGCAGTTGATGCTGAGCGAGCATCAGGATTTAGATACAGCGCACGAGCTTATTTACTTCAGATCAAAAGGAATCAGGGTGGTTTACACCTTATCGATCCAATACCTTTTGGACCTGGCCATGATTTGTTTATTCAACTCAATAATTTATTGAACACCGATGAAGTTATTTTGCACGCTAGCACCCAAGACTTACCCTGCCTGCGTGAATTAGGCATACATCCAGTTCGCCTATTTGATACTGAATTAGCAGGCAGAATCGCTGGTTTGCCACGTGTTGGACTAGGGCCACTTTTGGAAACGCTCATGGGAGTTTCATTAGCAAAAGAACATAGCGCTGCTGATTGGTCTGCTCGTCCACTGCCACAAGAATGGCTTACTTATGCTGCATTAGATGTAGAACTACTCGTAGAACTTCGAGATCGCATGAATCAAATTTTAGAAAAATCAAACAAATTGCCTTGGGCCTTAGAAGAGTTTGCTTCAATTCTTAAAGCACCGCCTGCTCCCCCGCGTATTGATCCCTGGAGACGAACATCGGGCATGCACAAAATTAAGCGCCGTGATCAATTAGCAATCATCAAAGAGCTCTGGATCGCTCGTGATCGTCTCGCTTCTTTGAATGATATTGCACCTGGAAAATTGCTTAATGATTCGGCGATTGTTGAACTTGCAATCGCAGCACCATCTAACAAAAAAGAGTTTGAAAAAACACTACGTCCTTTGGGCTTAAGAGCGCGCTGGTTAGAAAACTTACCTTTGTGGTTAAGCAGTATTACTAGCGCTATTGCGCTCCCTGAAGAACAGTGGCCAGCGATGCGTACCAATGCAGACACATTGCCACCAATTAAATTGTGGCGAGACAAGTTTCCTGAAAAGTACGCACCACTTTCGCATGCTCGCGCTGCGATTGAATTAATTGCGCAAGAGAATGAAATTCCGGTAGAAAATTTGATAACACCAGAACATGTTCGAAGAGTGTGTTGGAAACCTCCAACCGGTGCCACTGAAAATCTGTCTGTCACAGCTGTAGAACTGGCCTTAACCGAGCTAGGTGCCCGCCAATGGCAGATTGCCCTTGTGGCCGCCGCGCTTGCCGCGGCCCTGCTGGAAAAAGAGCCAGTGCCCGTACCAGAGCTGCTCAGTCCAGAGGCAGTTGAAGTGACAGAAACCACGCCTGAGGAGGGCTGATTTACGCAACATAAGAGTTGCGTAAATACCCCTTTTACCTTAGATTTTGCTTCATGCTCAGTACTTTCATTATCGCTCTTCGCGAAGGCTTAGAAGCTTCGCTCATTGTTGGAATCCTGGTCGCCTACATCGTTAAGACCAATCGCAAGGGTTATCTAAAGCCTTTGTGGACCGGTGTTACGACTGCAATTCTCGCAAGTATCGGGCTAGGCGCATTTCTAACCTACACATCTGTATCGTTAAGTGATCGTGGACAAGAGCTTTTTGCTGGTGTCACATCCTTCATCGCCGTAGCCCTAGTTACGTGGATGGTTTTCTGGATGAAGCGCACAGCACGAAACCTACGTAATGAACTGCAAGGCAAAGTTGATTTAGCGGCATCTGCCGGACCATTAGCCCTTGCTGGAGCAGCGTTTTTCGCTGTTATTCGTGAAGGTCTTGAAACTTCTTTATTTGTTTATACAAACTTTCAAACAGTCGCAGATGTAACTAGTTCTACAGTCGGATTGATTCTAGGATTTGCTGTTTCAATCACTCTTGGATATTTAATCTACAAGAGCGCCATTAGACTAAATCTTGCAAAGTTCTTTACTTACTCAGGTGTGGCTTTGATCGTTGTTGCTGCAGGTGTTTTGTCCTACGGAATCCATGAGTTCCAAGAGCTTGGATACCTTCCGGGTCCTGATGCTTTTGCCTGGGATGTCACCTCATTTATTGCTAAGGACTCAATCCTGGGCGCATCCCTTTCTGGCACCATCGGCTTTGATACAACGACCTCATGGTTGCAGTTGGGTGTCTATGTTCTGTATTTAGGAGCTGTTTTGGTCCCATACCTATCGAAGCCACGCACAAAGGCAGCGGTTAACGCTTAATTCGCTACTGTCCTAAATCCTTACTGGCGAGTAACCTTTGGGCTACGCCCTAGGTAAAGGAAGTTCCATGTCCCGCACAGTTGTCCTTGTTGATGCCGTTCGCACTCCATTTGGAAAGGCCGGCGGAATGTATGCCGGTACACGTGCAGATGATCTGATGGTTCGTGCGATACGTGGTTTGCTCGAGCGAAACCCAAAGGTTGATCCCGCAGCAATTGAAGATGTTGCAATTGCCGCAGCAACGCAAACTGGCGACCAAGGAATGAACATTGGTCGTAGCGCGGCCCTACTATCAGGATTGCCAAACACTGTTCCCGGATATTCTATTGATCGTTGGTGCGCAGGTGCATTGACCGCGGTTACAACTATCGCTGGTGCAATTTCAATGGGTACAAATGAAATTGCAATTGCTGGCGGTGTAGAACACATGGGCAATCACCCAATGGGAGAAGGTATGGATCCAAATCCTCGCTACCTTGCAGAAAGAATTGTTGAACAAGACGCACTTGCAATGGGAGCAACCGCAGAAAGATTGCATGATCGCTTTCCACAATTAACTAAGGAACGAGCTGATCGCTATGCGATGAATTCGCAGTTGAAAACTGCGCAGGCATATGCGGATGGAAAGATTCAACGTGATTTGATTCCAACAGCTGCCCGAAGTACAGAACTTGGTTGGACAGTTGCAACAGTTGATGAAGCACCCCGTCCGCAAACAACTATGGAGGCTCTTGCAGGATTGAAGACACCATTTCGTCCAGCAGGACGTGTTACACCAGGTAACTCATCCGGACTCAATGATGGAGCAACGGCAGCAATACTTGCTAGTGAAGAAAAAGCTCTGGAACTTGGTTTAACAATTAAGGCTAAAATGGTTACATATGCATTTGCCGGTGTTGAACCAGAAATCATGGGTTATGGACCAGTTCCATCAACACTAAAAGCTCTCAAGCAAGCAGGTTTAACGATCAAAGACATCGGTGCTTTTGAAATCAACGAGGCTTTTGCGGTGCAGGTAATTGCTTTCTTGGATCACTTTGGAATTGCAGATGATGACCCTCGCGTAAATCCGTACGGTGGAGCAATTGCTGTTGGACATCCATTGGCATCATCTGGAGTTCGTTTGATGCTCAATTTAGCTCGCACCTTTGAAGCACAACCCGATGTTCGCTATGGCATTACAACAATGTGTATTGGGCTAGGAATGGGTGGCACTGTCATCTGGGAAAACCCAAACTTTAAGGGAGCAAAATAATTATGAGCGCAGAGATCACACTTCCAGTAGGAGCACCTGAAGAGGTTATAACTAACGCACTAGTGCGCGATATCGATCTGTCTGCCTTTGGTGGCAAAGGAACTATGGCTCTGATTACTTTGGATAACGGCCATGATCACAACCGGCCAAATACTTTTGGACCTCACTCTGTTACGGCGTTAAACAGCGCGATCACAGATGCGATTGGTCGAAATCCAGCGGCAATTGCAATCACAGGTAAGCCTTTTATTTTCGCAGCTGGTGCTGATCTTTCGGCGCTTTCTTTCCTCACCGATCGTAGTCAAGCACTAGCGATTGGAAAACTTGGACATGATGTTTTCCGCCGTTTAGGCGAATCAAAAATTCCAACATTTGCCTTCATTAATGGTTTGGCATTGGGTGGTGGTTTGGAAGTTGGATTACATTGTCATTACCGAACTGTTGCTTCTACCGCCTTTACCGCGCTTCCAGAGGTGTTTCTAGGTCTTGTACCTGGATGGGGCGGCGCAACAATTTTGCCAAAACTAATCGGACCAGAGCGCGCGGTTCAGGTCATCATGCTTAATGCGCTCAATAACAACACCATGATGAAGGCAAAGGATGCGTTAAAGCTAGGCGTCGTCGATGCCATGTTTGATCCAGCTGATTTCTTGGAGCGTTCAATCGGTTTTGCTGTTGGTGTTCTTAACGGCACAACAAAGATCGAACGTGCTGATTACAGCAATGATCCGGCCTGGGAATCTGCTCTTGCTACGGGAAAAGCAGCTGCATTGAAGAAATATGGCGGGGCAACTATTGCCTCACCTATGAAGGCCCTTGAACTTATTGCTGCTGCACGAACTAACACTTTGGGACAAGGCTTTGATGCTGAAGATCAAGTGCTTTCAGATTTAACTATGTCGGACACATTGCGATCATCTCTGTATGCATTTAATGTGATTCAAAAGAAGCGGAAAAAAGTAGAAGGTGCTCCAAAGCCTGCCCTAGCCCGCAAGGTCACCAAGGTCGGAGTTGTCGGTGCAGGATTAATGGCTTCACAGTTGGCACTGTTGTTGCTTCGCAACCTTAAGTGCCCAGTTGTCATGACAGATATTGATCAAGAGCGCGCCGACAAGGGTGTCGCCTGGGTCAAAAACGAGTTGGCGAAGTTGGTTGATAAGAAGCGCATGAGCGCCGAATCTGCTGGCCGACTTTCTCTTCTTATCTCTGGATCTGCCGATCAGACTGTTTTTGCTGGATGTGACTTCATTATTGAAGCGATTTTCGAAGAGCTTTCTTTAAAGCAGGACCTGTTTAAGAAGCTAGAGTCAATCGTTTCACCTGAATGTGTCCTTGCAACTAATACCTCTTCCCTATCGGTTGAGCGAATGACTGAAGGATTAAAAAATCCAGAACGTGTCGTTGGCTTCCACTTCTTTAATCCAGTTGCTGTAATGCCGTTACTAGAAGTTGCACGCACATCTACAACAGATGATGCAACAACTGCGACTGCGATTGCAGTTGGTAAAGAACTTAAGAAGACAATGATTATCTGTAAGGATGCACCAGGTTTTGTCGTAAATCGCTTGCTAACACGGTTTATGGGCGAAGTAACAGATGCGGTTGATGAAGGTACGTCACCTGCAGTGGCAGATTCTGCGATGATGGAAATCGGATTCCCAATGTCTCCATTCCAGTTGCTTGATCTGGTTGGTCCAGGTGTGGCTTTACACGTTTCCGAAACACTGCATCACAACCTTAGGCCTCGCTATCGAATTTCCCCAACTATGCAGCGAATGGTCAAAGAAGGTGTTCGTCACTTCTACATTAAAAATGAGGATGGTTCGGTTGGCCCAAATCCAGCTGCAATGGCTTTAGTTGAAAAGGGAACAACACCATCTACTGCAGAACAAGTACGTTCACGTGCCTTGAAAGCCTTGGCAGAAGAAGCGCGTGCGATGCTTGATGAAGGCGTCGTTTCAACACCGGCTGAAATTGATCTATGCATGTTGATGGGCGCTGGCTGGCCGATGCATCTTGGCGGAATCCTGCCGTACCTAGATCGTGAGGGAATCAGCGAAGCTGTTACAGGTAAGCGTTTCCATGAAAAGGGCGTTGCATCCCTTCCATAAATCTAGGAAATCCATCCTGATATCTGCTGCACAATTGCATCTGGTGTTATCTCTAGGTCATCAAGGATTTCAGCACGCTTTGAGTGTTCGATAAATTCAAGTGGAACGCCTATCGAATGCAGTGAGCAATTGTTGTCCGATTCACGCACGGCTTCGGAGATCGTGCTAGCTATACCTGCGTGCTTTATTCCATCCTC
>WLCR01000074.1 GCA_009705235.1 Actinomycetota bacterium
GGCTTATAACGATGAATCAGCGGAGATCGCCGGAATTGTTCGAGACATAAAGCAGTTGATTTCTGAGGGAACTCCTGCACAGGAAATTGCAATACTAGCTCGCACTAACAATCAATTAAATGGCTTAGAAAAAGCGATGAACGCAGCCAACCTGCCATATCAAGTTCGCAATACGGAACGCTTCTTTGAACGCAAGGAAGTTCGTGATTTCTTGAAGCAGGTTCGTACTGCGTCAGTTATTCCCACTGAAGGTGTTTCATGGCTTGATGAACTGCGCACCCTTGCTCAACCATTTTTAACTGGGGGAGCGATCGATGGAATCGCAGCGCTGCTGCATCTTGCTCGCGAACTAGATGGTGATAGCGGATTTACACCTAAGAATTTGCGAGCATACCTGCGTGAAGTTGAAGATCGCGTTCAGCAGAATAATCCCCCAACAATGCCTGTTACGACCCTTGCAACACTGCATGCCGCAAAAGGTCTTGAATGGGAACGAGTATTTTTAATTGGCGTTAGCGATGGCATCTTGCCTCTTGAAAACAACAGCACCACGGGTGATCAAGCATCAATTGATGAAGAACGCCGTTTGTTCTATGTCGGAATAACTCGCGCCAAATCTGATCTTCGCCTTAGTTATCGAGGAAAAGCTTCACGATTCTTGGCTGAAGCTGGTCTTGTGTAATTTAGGGAATTATTCAGGGAAATGGCAAGCGACTTGAGTTTTACCAATTTGTAAAAGAGCAGGTGGCTCAATTGCACAGATCTCAGCGGCTTTCCAACAACGGGTTCTAAATCTGCAACCAGAAGGTGGATTGATTGGATTTGGAACATCACCTGTTAGTCGAATTCGCTCACGTGCACCTGTTGCATCGGGATCAGCTTCAGGGACAGCAGAGAGCAGAGCTTTTGTGTATGGATGTTTTGGAGTGGCATACAAAGTATCTCGATCGGCAATTTCGACAATGTTTCCTAGGTACATCACGGCTACGCGTTGTGCAAAATGACGGACAACAGCTAAATCGTGGGCGATAAATACAAATGTGAGACCAAAATCTTTTTGAAGATCTTTCATTAAGTTAATAATTTGTGCCTGAATTGAAACGTCCAGTGCACTCACCGGCTCATCGGCGACGATTAACTTAGGCCGCAAAGCCAGGGCTCGGGCAATGCCGATGCGTTGGCGTTGCCCGCCAGAAAATTCATGTGGATAGCGGTTGTAGTGCTCAGGGTTTAAACCAACAATTTCGAGAATTTCTTGTACGCGCTTTTTAACTCCACCTTCGGGCGTCACTTTATTTATTTTAAATGGAGTTGAAACAATAGTTCCGACTGTATGACGGGGATTGAGGGATGCATAAGGATCCTGAAAAATCATTTGTAACTGAGTTCTAATTGGCCTCATCTGTGCATTTGAAAAATGCGAGATATCTTGACCTTCAAAAGTGACAGTTCCAGCAGTTGGTTCTAATAAACGTGTTATTAATCGACCAGTAGTTGACTTGCCGCATCCAGATTCACCGACGAGGCCAAGAGCTTCACCAGCTGCAACTTCGAAATTAACGCCATCGACCGCTTGAACAACATCACGTTTACCAATAAGTCCTTCACGGCCCCCAGGAAAGTGTTTGGTTAGCCCTTGAACACTCAGAATTGGATTATTTACGGATGTCATAGTTGTGGCTCAACCTTATTGGCGAATATGTCTTGGCGCACCTTAGCGCTCATATGGCAGCGCACCGAGTGATGCTTACCTTCTGAAACAGGAATTAACTCTGGAATTATGTTTGTGCATGCTGTTCCTACATTGTCCACATATGTGCAACGTGGGTGGAAGGCACATCCCGAAGGAACGGAAATTAAACTTGGTGGCGCACCTTGAATTGCAGTCAAAGCAAGATTTGGATCTCCAGTTAATCGTGGGATAGATGTTAAGAGACCCCACGCATATGGGTGCTGTGGCACTTGCAAAACATCTCTGACTGTTCCATATTCAATTTGCTTTCCGGCGTACATCAACAAAACATCATCGGCAGTTTCGGCAACCACACCGAGATCATGTGTAATCAAGATTATTGCCGTACCAAATTCTTTTTGGAGATCTCGTAATAATTCAAGAATTTGAGCTTGAACAGTAACATCAAGAGCTGTTGTGGGTTCATCGGCGATAAGCAACGAAGGGTTGCAAGAAAGAGCCATAGCAATCATTGCTCTTTGGCGCATTCCTCCAGAAAATTGGTGCGGATAATCATTTACTCGCTTATGCGGCTCTGGTATTCCAACACGATCAAGCATTTCTATTGCTCGTGTCGCAGCAACTTTTTTCGAAACATCATTGTGAACTAGATAAGCCTCCGCGATTTGGTGACCAACGGTGTAGTAAGGATGCAGTGCAGCCAATGCATCTTGAAAAATCATTGACATTGCTTTGCCACGCAGTTTACGGACCTCTGCTTCTGATGCGGAAATGATCTCATTACCATCTACCCAGATCTCACCTGAAACTCGTGCCTTTGATCCTTTTTGCAGACCAAGAATTGCCAGGCTAGTAACCGATTTTCCAGAACCTGACTCACCAACAATTCCTAAAGTTTTCCCTTTTTCTACTGAAAATGACAGTGAGTCAACGGCTTGAACGATGCCATCCTCTGTTGGAAATGCAACAGAAAGATTCTTTACTTCTAGAAATGCGCTCATGTGAGTCGTACCTTTGGATCAAGAGCGGAGTACAGTAAATCTACAACGATATTTGCAGTGATAATAAAAAATGCTGCAAACAAAACCGTTCCGGTTACGACGGGAAGATCTAAATTAGTGACAGCTTCTGTTGATAGCTTTCCCAATCCGGGAATATTAAAAACATACTCAGTGATTACAGCACCACCCAGAAGCGAACCTAGATCTAGTCCGAAGACCGTAACTATTGGGGTCATGGCGGCACGTAAAACATGTTTTAAATTGATATCGCGTGAACTCAAACCTTTGGCTCGCGCAGTGCGTACAAAATCTTCGCCCATTGTTTCGATCATTCCCGAACGTGTTAGGCGAGAATAAATCGCTGAAAGTAAGAAAGCCAAAGTGACCCAGGGCAGCACCATTTGCTTTGCCCAATCTAGAGGGTAATCAAATGGCGAGGTGTATCCCGGCATTGGTAACCAGGCCAATTTATCTACAAAAATAAACTGCAGAATTAGTCCCACAAAGTAAATCTGAAGTGAGGCAGCTGCCAAAGCAAAACCTTGGGAGGTTCTATCAATCCAAGTCCCGCGACGCAGCGCAGAGAGAATTCCGCTTGAAAGTCCAATAAGCAGCCAGAGAATCGAGGCACCCACTGCAATAGAAAGTGTTGCTGGCAAGCGGTCAACAAGTAGTTCAGTTACCGGTAAATCAGTTTGATATGAATATCCAAGACATGGAGCACCACACTCACGCGCAGCATCTGTATTTTCTAGATATGTCCGGCCGACAAATATTCCTTTTATAAAGCGCCCATATTGAACGGGCAAGGATTGATCAAGTTCAAGTGCAACTTGAATTCGAGCAACCAATTCTGGGGTACACGATTTTCCACAGGCTAGGCGAGCTGGATCTGAAGGAAGAATGTAGAAAATTGCAAAAACAATCGCAGAGACGATTCCAAGCACGAGCGTTCCACTTACTACGCGTCGTAATGTGTACTTGAGCATCGATCTCCCCTTCTTTTAGAGTTTTAGAACTTTAACGTAATCAATTCTGATCTTTATCTTAATTAATCTAGTAGTACTTAAGTGGGGATGAATGTATGTCCATCCCCACTTAAGCGATTACTAATTTAGGTAATTACTTCTTTACGTAAGCACCTAAAACGCTGAGTGTGGAATATCCACCATCAACCTGTAGTCCGCCAACCTTTGAACCAGCCATGTAGTGAGAAGTTTCAAAGTAGACAGAGACGTGAGCAGCTTTATCAACGATCAAAGACTGCTCAATGTCGCCCAAGATTTTTTCCTGAGCAGCTGTTGCTGATTTGTCAGCCTTTAGGAAGAGTGCCTGCAAGTCAGCAAACTCTCCACGTGACTGATTACTCTTAGCATCTTCTGGAGTCATTGTGCGAGCATCAAATAGTGCATAAACAATTCCTGAAGCCGCAGCCCAGTCAAATGCCCATGATGTCTGAATGATGTCTGGCTCATTTGCTACACCACGCTTTGCAGCAGGTGTATAGAAGTCAGATGAAGGGTACTTATCCATGATTACAGTGAATCCTGCAGCCTTAAGGCTCTGCTCAAGTGCAGCAGCGCGAAGTGGCTCTACGCCACGGTCACGGTATGCAAGACGCAATGTTGTCTTTGGATTTGTTGCCTTCGCTAGGAATGCTTTTGCTTGTTCTAATTGAGCTTCTGGCTTCTTAGAAACATCGCGACCGCAAACATTGAAGTTACGGTAAGCAGCCTTGATTGACTTAGGAATTGTTGAGTTTGCATAAGATCCAGCAGAAGTTCCGCCAGCAGCTAGCAGGATTGACTTGAAGTCAACTGCACACTGAATTGCTTTACGCACATTAATGTCTTTTACAGTGTCAACGTTAATTGCGTAGTAACGGTTGTACGCGCTATCGAAGTTAAATAGGCGATCCTTATACTTAGCAACATCTAGAACCTTTGAAAGGTTTGTAATGATGTTTGTATCAAATGAAACAGATGTCTTTGCGTTACCTGAATCTGAAATCAAGCTTTGCTCGATTACGTTTTGATCTGCACCAATTACAACTTTGTACTCATCTGGATAGTTCCAACGTAGTGGATCTGTCTTTGCATCCCACTGAGTGTTACGAACTAAAGTAAGTTCCTTACCGCGTGAGTAAGACTTAATCTTGTATGGACCACTTGAAAGTGGACGTAGTTCGTAGTTCTGCTTGGTGTCTTTTGCCTTAGGAATTGGTGAAAATGCACCGAAGGTAGTTACGTAAGGGAAATAAGGAACTGGGATAGCCAACTTAAAAGTAATTGCATCACCCTTGGCGTTACAAATTACAGTTGGAAGATCTTTCCCTGGCTCTGTGTATGGACCCTTGTAGTCAGTTGGATTAGCGATGAAATCCTTGGCATAGGTTGGTCCGCCATCAAGAATGTCGTCGTTGTATGAACGCATAACGCCATACTTCATATCCGCACAAGTGATTGTCTTTCCATCTTCATACTTAAGATTAGTACGAAGCTTGAAAGTCCAAGTCTTTCCACCATCTTTGGTAGTACCTAAGTCAGCAGCAACGTCAGGGACAAGATCAGTCTTTCCATTGACAGTGCGGTACTGAGTAAGTGTGCGAGTAAATAGACGGTAGAAATCGAGAGTTCCACCAACATAGTTACGAGCTGGATCAAGGTGTTCAAAATCTCCTTGGAGCAAGATAGTTACTGTTCCACCCTTTACAGCGCCCTTTATTGGAGCAACTGGAGTAGTGAACGTTGTCGCTGCATCTGCAGCATTTACCGTAAGCAGCGTCGTAGAAGCTAGTACAGCTACTCCAACACCCGCTAGGGCCTTTTTCATGAGACTCATTTGAGTCCTTTCTTATCGATTGGGGGTCTTTTGCGCCCGATAGTCATATGTTCTATCGGGAACTCCGTGGGTCTAACGCATCGCGAACACTGTCGCCGAGAAGATTGAATGCTAAAACTAAAAGAAAAAGTCCAAAGCCTGGAATAAATGTATACGTGGGATCGACGCTATAGAAAGGCATTGAAGCCAGAAGCATTGCTCCCCAATCCGACGTTGGATCAATTACTCCAGCTCCGAGAAATGTTAGTGCTGCTTCAGCTGTAATCATTGTAGGAATATTTAAGGCAACTGTTACCAA
>WLCR01000075.1 GCA_009705235.1 Actinomycetota bacterium
GTGAATGGCGTTCACCTTCAAACTGCAAAACCACATCAACGATATGTTCTAGAAGTCTAGGGCCTGCAATTGAGCCATCTTTTGTTACATGTCCAACTAACAACAAAGTGATGTCGCGATCTTTACAGATGCGGATTAGTGCACCAGCAACTTCACGAACCTGAGTAACTCCACCTGGTGCGCCATCTGCTGCAGAACTGCCGATAGTTTGTACTGAGTCAATGATTAAAAGTTGTGGCTTAACAGAATCGATGTGTGCAATAACTGCGCCCAGATCTGTTTCGGATGCAAGAAATAGTTGTGGATCAATTGCATTGATGCGCTCTGCGCGAAGTCGTACTTGGGATGCAGACTCTTCACCACTTATGTACAGCGCAGAGATACCCTTTGATGCAGATTGTGCTGCAACTGAAAGTAGTAATGTGGATTTACCAACACCGGGCTCACCAGCTAATAAGATTGCAGCTCCTGGAACTAAGCCACCACCAAGAACACGATCAAGTTCGGAAACACCTGTTGGACGTGCATGGGCTGCTGATAGATCAACATCACCAATAGGAGTTGCTTTAGCGGTTACATTTCCTGCAACTAGTGACAATTTCTTAGGCGCAGCAATTTCTTCGACAACGCCCCATGCTTGGCATTCACCGCAGCGACCAACCCATTTTTGGGATGTCCAACCGCATTCGGTGCAGCGGAATGGATCTTTTTCAACCTTGGCCATGAGGTAACCCTATGACAAGGGGCTGACTATTTCTTCTGGGCAGCCAATGTTGCTGGATGCTGAATGATAAACAGCGGAAGGTTGCGGGCTGCAGAGTCACGAATATGTTGCATGCGGACATCACATAGGCGCGCTAATTCGTTATAAGCGTCCTTACCCATCAGAAGTTCAAGCTCGTATTTGTTAGAGACATACACAGGCTCTGTTCCAACGTGAGCATCGCTGTTACTTGTGCAGTACCAATCAAAATCTTCGCCGCCATCGCCCCATGCAAGGCGCTCGTACTCGCCGATTACTGTGACTGAGTATTCGCGCTCGCCGTATTCGCGAGTTTCAAAGCTACGGCGAAGTGGTAACTGCCAACACACATCAGGCTTTGTATCTGCAAAGTGCTTTCCATCGCGTTGTGCAACATGATGAAGCACGCAACCAAATGAACCAGTGAAACCTTCAGCTTCGTAACCCTTACGGTTTAAGAAAATACACCCATTATCTACGCGACGAGTTTTACGTTCGCCGTCTTCATCTTTTTCTGAAATTCGTAAATCACCGCCGGGCTTCTTTGGGCGTGCTTCGTTATAGAACTGCCACATTTCAGGAGTTAGATAGGCAGCAGCTTTAATTGTGCGCTCTTCATCAGCCTTATCTGTATACATCGCACCTTCTGTGCAACATCCCGAAAATGGTTGGCTTTTAAAAACACCTTGGCAGCCATCGCCGTAAATGCATGTCCAATAGGAGGTTAACCAAGTCAGATCGCACTTGAAAATAGTTTCAGCATCATTTGGGTCGAAGAATTCAACCCAATCGCGCGCAAATCCAGCTTTAACTTCAGACATAGTCGCAGAGCCTACAGGCATAACAGGTAGGCTTGATACATGAATCAACAATCACAGGTTGCAGTTGTCGGCGCCGGCATTATGGGCGAAGCCTTGATTTCTGCATTGATTTCATCTGGTGTTAATCCAGAGTTGATCACGATTTCAGAAAAGCGTGCAGATCGAAGCGCAGAGCTGATTGCAAAGTATTCAATCAGGCAAGCACCATTGGCACACAATGTTGCAGCCGCAGATGCTCTGTTATTGGTCGTTAAGCCTCAGGATATGGCTGGGGTGCTTGAAGAAATCAAGGGAACAATTAATCCATCTGCAGTTGTAATCACCTTTGCAGCTGGCAAGACAATCTCATTTATCTCCAAGGGATTAGGTACTGGCAATCCAGTTGTTCGGGTAATGCCAAATACACCGACACTGGTGGGTGCCGGAATGGCTGCAGCATCAATGGGTGCTGGTGTCACAGATACACAAAAGCAATTTGTGCTTGAATTCTTGGCCGCCACTGGGAAAGTAATTGAAGTGACAGAGCAACTGCAGGATGCAGTTACTGCAACGAGCGGATCTGGACCTGCCTACTTTTTCGCGTTTGTGGAAGCTATGGTTGCTGGAGCAAGAGATCTTGGCCTCAGCGAATCTGATGCGACGACGTTGACTATTCAGACAATTGTCGGTGCGGCAAGGTTATTAGAAGAATCCGATAAGAGCCCAACAACGCTACGCGAAAATGTCACCAGCCCCAATGGGACAACCGCCGCTGCGCTCGCTTCATTTGCATCAAGTGATCTCAACTCAATGGTTGCTACGGCAATGAAGGCGGCTCGCGATCGTTCGCAGGAATTAGCGTGAAACGCTTTGTAGCTTTTGTTGTACTTGTATCACTTGTAATTGCTCCAGTCTCACATGCTGCACCGAAGAAGATCGCGGTCAAAACATTACAGCTACTAACATCTATTGGCACACCTGAAGAAGTAAGCGGCGTGGTAGTAAGTGGCAAAACAATAATTATCTACGGCACAAAAGCTTCTAAAGCATATGCCCGGGCTATTGATTCAACAGGTAAAGAGCTCTGGAATTTATCGCTAGATCAATCAACTGCTTCTATAGCAACAGCGGCGGCAGTTGATTCTTCTGGTGACATTTGGATTACAGGTGCAACTCCACTCACCACGGGATTAATCACACCTTCACCAACAGCAACGCCTTTTGATCCAGATAAGACCGTGATTCCACCATCTGTATTTATTGGTGATTTACAAGCTGTAGCTCTTTGGAAAGTTAGCGTAACTGGGTCCCTTTTATTTACATATACATTGCCAACTAGTTCTGTTTTATTTCCAACCGCAATAAGTGTTGATAAAAGCGGTGCATCTGTAGTTGGGATTATCGCAACGGACAAAGGAAACGCTGGTTTCTTGGTTAACGCAGATTCAACTGGCGCGTTTTCGAAGCTACTGAAGATCGGCATATCTTCTACAACATCAGATGCGATCGTTCGGCACATTGATGGAAGTTTTACTGTGACAGGTTCGAGTTCTGAAACCCTAATGGGCAAAAAAGTTGTAGGTATAACAGATGGAGTTTTGGTAAAGGTATCGAAGTCTTTAAAGATTACATCTGTAGTTCGAAGCTCCATTACGAAAGGTAAACGTATTTGGAACAGTGCTTCTTCTTCACTACTTCTTGCCGGTGAAGTTACGGCTTCAAATAAAACAGAATCTGCGGTTACAAAGTTTTCAACTTCCTTTGTTCCAACTTGGACTTACCGATTTGCCTCCACCGGCCCAGCACTTTCTGCAGGTAGCACTCAAGTATTTTTCATTTCAACAGGCACAGTTGCACAACTGAATTGGAACCCTAAAACTCCAACACCGTTATTGGTTACTTTTGACTCCAAGGGTGTTATTACTGCAGCCAATAGCGGCCCCATTGGCCAGAAAGAAGTGCTTGGACTGCTCATTTCTAAGGAGCTAGGGGTTTTGGCCCTTACTTCAAGCGCAGAATCGGTTTCGATATTTACCCTACTTACGCGGTAACCTAAACCCCCGCACACTCAGTGCGACCTTTAGAAATGAGAGCGTGACATATGGGTTCCGTAATTAAAAAGCGACGCAAGCGCATGGCGAAGAAGAAGCACAAGAAGCTTCTTAAAAAGACTCGCATTCAGCGCCGTAACGCTAAGTAATAATTACGGCTTTAAAAGTGCAAGCTTGCCATTAATTGTGGCAAGCAGATATTTGATTCTATTAACGGTTACCCAAGCGCTCTGAGTTGGTTCAGAGCCTTGGGTACTGCTTACTAAACGTATTGCAGCTTGGCCCAAATCTTTTTTGGTAATGTCTAGTGCACACAATCTTTCCTGACAATTAAAAATAATTGTCCTTCCATCTGTTGCTAAGTACTCGCCAGGTGTTCCGAAATTCTCGGTTGTTAACTTCGAAATCTTTGTTGGATCACTCAAAAGGGCCCAACGTACTTGATTGGGCTTTGGTGCTGTAGCTGTTGATGCAGCTAACCATGTTGCCATTACATCGCCAGGTACCTTCGCAAGTGCAACATCAAAGCCAAAGACCGAAGCCTCATCAGTTGAAACATCTAGTGTTTGATAAACCCATGAACGTGGATCAATACCAGTGCGTGTTGCAATTCGAATTGCGCCAGAAGTAATTTCTTTCTTAAGGTTCATTGACACAACTGAATCGTATGCAACATAAACCTTGGCACCATCAAAAATTGCTTGTAGGTGGAATCCAACATCGCCTGTACTGCGACCGTCCGTTTTGCGATCACCATCAAGTAGCTCATATTTCCAAGGAAAAGTCTTTGTCTTGACTGCGCCAAGTAATACCCCTTGTGTTTCGTCACGATAAAAGACCTGCACTGAACTAGCCGTAGCGACACAGGCGTTAGCAACGCTGACATCACTGGAAGTGCGCACTCGAACTAAATCTGTGTACTCGTTGACCGTAGGGCCATTGCCATCAACTACTTCAATTACAAATGTTTTACCGTTGTAGGCTGCGTATCGAAGGTCTTTTTCAGTTGAATCACTGTAGAAAATGTGAAGAGTTTGTTTTGCACCAATGCCATTGACACACATAGAAATGGAACCGGAAATAGTGTCCGTGGTACGTCCACTACTTCCGCCAGAGCCATCGACCGTTACTTTTTTCCACTTCTTGCCATCGTAAGTGGCAAGCTTTAGATCACCAGTCTTTGTGTCGGTATATGCAATTGCAGGTTGGCCATTAAATGTTGTACTTACAACGCTTTTCCCATCAGCAGCGCTATCTAAGACTGTGCTCATCCAACCGGGCTGCGGTATAACTGTCTTAGTTGTTACGGGGTCAGATACACCTAAAGCATTTTTTGCCACGACTGAAAAAGTGTACGGCGTACCATTTTTTAAACCAGTCATCAGGACTGGGCTGGAGACTGATTTCTTTTCAAAACCTGTTTTGATGTTTTTAACAACATATTCGCTGATTTGGGCGGTTCGTAAATTCACCGGTGGGTCAAAAGAAATTAGTGCAGTTGAATCACCTGTGAAAGCCTGAACATTTCGAGGCGAAAGTGGAAGTTCTGTTGCAACACCTGCCGGAGGCTTGTTGCGCATGTCTTCCATCATTGCCAATAGAAGTGGACCAGGTTCACGAAATACTTCTCCTGGATCAAGACTGGGGGTCATTACTGAATCAAGCCCAGACTTTGAAAAGGTAAATTCATCCAAGTGTGATGTTGATGAACCAGATTCATACCTAGATGGCGTGTACATCTTAGGTTTGATTCCACCATTTGCTTTGATTCCAAGAGCACCGTTCCATACCAATGATGAAGTTAGTGCAACGCCAAGCTCTTTTGAAGGTGTTGGCAAATCGGCGAGACGACGTCCATCTGAAGTCTGTAGGTATGCATCAAAAGGTGTTGGCTGGTCCAAGCTACCTAATGCAAAAGATGGATCGTATGAATCATTGGAGAGAAAACCAAGACCATGGCCTAGTTCGTGAATGAATACAGATTCAAGATCATATTCATTTGATGATGGAGCGCCATCGCCTCGCATATTCCATGTGGCTGCAGAGTTAACTTGAATAATAATTTCAGGATCAGCTTTATCTAAATCTTTTCCAGCCAATGCGTTAGCAGTAGCAGATGAATACCACAATGATGGATCGGGTGCACCTGAAAATGCTGAAAAGAAACTACCTGGACGGGCACTTCCCAGTACGCCCCATGAACTCGATCTTCCCCATGATGCGTCA
>WLCR01000076.1 GCA_009705235.1 Actinomycetota bacterium
CTACTGGTTGATAACCCAAAAGAAATAGGCGCAGATCGGATTGTTAATACATTGGCAGCTCACACCTTGTATGGCGGCCCAGCAATTGTGGTTGATTTTGGAACGTCAACTAATTTGGATGTTGTTTCACCAAAGGGAGAATTTCTGGGCGGAGCATTAGCTCCGGGCATTGAAATCTCAGTGGATGCTTTGGCAGCTCGCGCAGCCCAGCTTCGCAAAGTCGAATTAATTAGACCGAAAAATGTGATTGGCAAAAACACAGTTGAAGCGTTGCAATCCGGAACAATTTATGGATTTGCTGGCCAGGTTGATGGATTAGTTGATCGAATAACTGCAGAACTAATGGATTCATATTCTGAAAAGCCAACAGTTATTGCAACAGGTGGACTAGCCCCACTGATAATCGGTGTTTCAGAAACAATTGACCATCACGAGCCAGATTTAACCCTGATCGGCCTTCGCCTAATTCACGAACGAAATGCCTAACTCGGTAGACTTCGCAGCCTATGAGCACCACTAATGAACCAATTGAAGAGGATCTGCCTGAGCAGCTCCGGATTCGACGTGAAAAGCGCGCCTCATTATTAGAGCGCAACATCGAGCCATACCCAGTTTCAGTACCTCGCACAAAATCTCTTGTTGAAATTCGTGAAAAGTATGTCGGTCTGGAAATTGATGTTGCCACAGGAGACATTGAATCCTTAACTGGACGAATCATTTTTAAGCGCGATACAGGAAAGTTGTGTTTTGCAACGTTGCGCGAAGGTGATGGAACCGAACTGCAGGCAATGTTGTCACTAGACAAAGTTGGTCAAGAAGTTTTGGATTCGTGGAAGTCAGATATTGACTTAGGTGACATTGTTTCTGTAACTGGAGAGATCATTACTTCAAAGCGTGGTGAACTTTCAATTCTTGCTAATTCATTTATGTTGGCTTCAAAGTCATTGCGTCCATTACCAAATGACCACAAGCCAATGTCTGAAGAAACTCGCGTACGTATGCGTTACGTAGATTTAATTGTTCGCCCCGAAGCGCGCAGCAACGCTCGTATGCGCCCCGCTGTCATGAAGTCACTTCGAGACACATTTGATAAAGAAAACTTTGTCGAAGTTGAAACACCAATGCTTCAGGTAATGCATGGTGGCGCAGCGGCACGCCCATTTAAATCATTCTCAAATGCTTATGACATGGACCTGTACCTTCGCATTGCGCCAGAATTATTCTTAAAGCGTTGCGTTGTTGGCGGCATTGAGCGTGTCTTTGAAATTAACCGTAACTTCCGTAATGAAGGCGCAGATTCATCGCACTCACCTGAGTTTGCAATGATTGAAAGTTACATGGCCTATGGCGACTGGATGTCTATCGCGGATCTAACCCGTTCACTTGTTCAAAATGCAGCAATGGCAGTTGCCGGTTCCCATGTTGTTACACATCATGATGGACGTCAGGCTGACTTAGGTGGCCAGTGGAAGCAGATCTCCTTATATGACGCTATTTCTAACGGTGTTGGAGAAACTGTCACAGCTCTTACCCCGATAGCAGATTTGAAGAAGATCGCTGAAAAACTAGGTATGAAAATTGACCCTAAATGGATCACAGGAAAGCTTGCTGAAGAAATTTTCGAACAAGTTGCACGTCACGAATTAGTTGAGCCAACTTTTGTTATGGGTTTCCCAGTTGATACTTCTCCACTTGTTCGTGCGCATCGTGAAATACCAGGCGTTGCTGAAAAGTGGGATTTGTACATCGATGGTTTTGAATTAGCAACAGGTTATTCCGAATTAATCGATCCTGTTGTTCAACGTGATCGTTTAGTTGAGCAGGCAACTCTTGGCGCAAAGGGTGATCTAGAAGCGATGCAGGTCGATGAAGATTTCTTGCGCGCAATGGAGTTTGCAATGCCACCAACTGGCGGAATGGGAATGGGTGTAGATCGTTTGCTTATGGCCCTAACCGGACTTGGAATTCGCGAAACAATTTTGTTCCCGCTTGTTAAGCCAGAAGTGGATTAATTGATGCAGATTCGCCCAGCACGAACAAGTGATATAAAAGGTATTCGTCAATTAATTGATTCGTATGCACCTCAAGGTCGCCTTCTAACAAAAGAAACTGTAACTTTGTATGAAAGCGTCCAAGAATTTACTGTTGCGGTAGAAGGCAACGAAGTTGTTGGTTGCGGCGCATTGCATATTTTATGGGAAGACCTTGCAGAAGTTCGCACAGTTGCAGTTTCAGAAAAGCTTCGTGGTAAAGGTGTTGGTCACCAGATTCTTGAATCAATCATTGGTCGTGCACGAGATATAGGTGTAGAAAGAATCTTTTGTTTAACCTTTGAAACTGAGTTTTTCGGGCGCCATGGTTTTGAAGTCATCGAAGGAACTCCGGTTGAGCCTGAGATCTACAAGGAGCTATTGCGTTCTTATGATGCTGGCGTGGCCGAATTCCTTGATCTTGAATCGGTAAAGCCCAACACCCTGGGAAATATCCGAATGCTCAAAAAGCTGTAACCGCCTAGATTTAGTCCGATTTCGGCATAACCCCGCCATATTTGGGGTTGTAAAACTCAGATTCAATCCACCTCGCGAGCGTAGCCCCACAGGTATTAGGCTTAAGCGAAGATCGACCCAAAGGAGCACCGCCCATGTTTGAGCGCTTTACCGACCGAGCCCGCCGAGTTGTTGTGTTGGCCCAAGAAGAAGCACGCATGCTCAATCACAATTACATCGGCACAGAGCACATCCTTTTGGGATTAATCCATGAAGGTGAAGGCGTTGCAGCTAAAGGGCTTGAGTCATTAGGCATCTCACTTGAAGGCGTTCGCGCACAAGTTGAAGAAATCATTGGGCAAGGTCAGCAAGCACCAAGTGGTCATATTCCTTTTACTCCGCGTGCGAAAAAAGTTCTAGAACTTTCACTTCGTGAAGCGTTGCAGTTAGGTCACAACTACATTGGCACCGAACATATTCTTCTTGGATTAATTCGCGAAGGCGAGGGTGTGGCCGCGCAAGTTCTTGTAAAGCTTGGCGCAGATCTCAATCGAGTTCGTCAACAAGTTATTCAACTCCTTTCTGGCTACCAAGGAAAAGAAGCTGTACAAACTGGTGGACCCGCAGAAGGAACACCATCAACATCTTTGGTGCTTGATCAATTTGGTCGAAACCTGACACAAGCTGCGCGTGAAGGAAAGCTTGATCCTGTTATTGGTCGCGAGAATGAAATTGAACGCGTTATGCAAGTTCTTTCACGTCGCACAAAAAACAATCCAGTTCTCATTGGCGAACCTGGTGTTGGCAAGACAGCAGTTGTTGAAGGTCTTGCACAAGCAATCTTTAAAAATGATGTCCCAGAAACTTTGAAAGATAAGCAGCTGTACTCACTTGATTTAGGTGCACTTGTTGCAGGTAGCCGCTACCGTGGAGATTTCGAAGAGCGCTTGAAGAAAGTTCTGAAAGAAATTAAATCTCGCGGAGACATCATTCTTTTCATCGATGAAATCCACACACTTGTTGGCGCCGGTGCTGCAGAAGGTGCGATTGATGCTGCAAGCATCTTGAAGCCAATGCTTGCACGTGGCGAGCTACAGACAATTGGTGCAACAACTCTTGATGAGTACCGCAAGCATGTTGAAAAGGATGCAGCGTTAGAGCGCCGATTCCAACCAATTCAGGTAAAAGAGCCTTCTGTTGCACACACAATCGAGATCTTGAAGGGTCTTCGCGATCGCTACGAAACTCATCACAGAGTTTCAATTACAGATGGTGCACTTGCGGCTGCTGCAAACCTTGCTGATCGATATGTTTCAGATCGCTTCTTGCCAGATAAGGCAATTGACCTTATTGATGAAGCAGGTTCACGTCTTCGCATCAAGCGCATGACCGCACCTGCCGAACTTCGCGAATTTGATGAAAAAATCGCAAATGCACGGAAGGAAAAAGAGTCTGCAATTGATGGACAAGATTTTGAATTAGCAGCGACTTTACGTGATAACGAAAAGACCCTGATCACCGAAAAGCAGGAAGCTGAAAAGAATTGGAAGGCAACTGATCTAGATAAGGTCACTGAAGTGGATGAAGAACTCATCGCTCAGGTTCTATCTGCATCAACCGGAATTCCTGTTTTCAAATTAACCGAAGAAGAGACTGCACGCCTACTTCGCATGGAAGATGAATTACACAATCGAGTTATTGGACAAGATCAAGCCATCAAGGCATTGTCACAAGCTATTCGCCGTACGCGCGCAGGTCTTAAAGATCCACGTCGTCCTGGTGGGTCATTTATCTTCGCTGGTCCTTCAGGCGTTGGTAAGACAGAGTTGTCTCGCACACTTGCTTCATTCTTGTTCGGTGATCAAGATGCGTTGATTCAACTTGATATGTCTGAGTATTCAGAGCGTCACACCGCTTCACGTTTGTTTGGTGCACCTCCAGGGTATGTTGGATATGACGAGGGCGGACAGCTGACAGAAAAGGTACGCCGTCGCCCATTCTCAGTTGTGCTCTTTGATGAAATCGAAAAGGCACATCCAGATATTTTCAACTCACTGCTACAGGTTCTAGAAGATGGTCGCCTAACCGATTCACAAGGTCGCACTGTTGACTTCAAGAACACTGTCATCATCATGACAACAAACCTTGGTACCCGTGACATCTCTAAGTCACTCGGGCTTGGCTTTGCCAACAGCGATGATGATCTTACGAATTACGAGCGCATGAAGGGCAAGGTTAGTGATGAACTTAAGACACACTTCCGCCCTGAATTCCTTAACCGTATTGATGACATCATCGTCTTCCACCAGTTGACTAAGCCTCAGATCATTCAGATTGTTGACTTGATGCTCAAGAATCTTGATGATCGTTTACAAGCCAAAGACATGGGCATCGAACTCACACCTGCTGCAAAGGATCTTCTTGCAGAGCGTGGTTACGATCCATTGCTTGGAGCACGTCCATTGCGTCGTGTTATTCAACGTGAGATCGAAGATGGATTGTCAGAGCGAATCTTGTTTGGTGAGCTAAAGGCTGGAGAGATCATCGTTGTTGATGTTGAGGGAGTCGGTGCAGAAGCCGTCTTCACATTTGCGGGAGCACCAAAGGTGGCAACACCTGATTCTCCTGAAGATCTTGCTGAAGCACCTACAGCTTAATTAACTTCCTAGTTTTTTAAGCGCATCTCCGCTAACGCGAAAGACAGTCCACTCATCCATTGGCACTGCGCCTAAGGATGTGTAGAAGTCGATGCTTGGTTGGTTCCAATCCAGAACCCACCATTGCAATCGTTCATAGTTTCGCTCGACGCAGATTTTTCCAAGTTCTTTTAGGAAAGCTAATCCGTATCCCTTGCCACGATATTCGGGATCAACATAAAGATCCTCTAGGTAGATTCCAGGCTTGCCAATCCACGTTGAGTAGTTAAGGAACCAGATAGAGATTCCCACTACAAGGCCGTTATCTTCTGCAACATGGCAATAGGCGACCGGATTTTGACTAAAAAGTGATTCTTCGATTTGTTCGAGCGTGGCTTTAGCCTCTAGAGGTGCTTTTTCGTACTCAGCAAGGTCTTTTATCAGCTGAAGTATGCGCGGAGCATCTTCTTTACGGGCGTATCGAATCATGCAACAAGTGTATGGGATTTTTCTAATGCTAGATACTTTCTACTATGTACCGTATTCTTTAGAAACTATGACAAGCTCTCAAAAAGAACCAGAATTAGGTTTACTGCGAACCGAACAAGTAGATTCAAAGTTCC
>WLCR01000077.1 GCA_009705235.1 Actinomycetota bacterium
AACTTTGTTGAGATCGATAGACCCATGATAAGTGCACTATGTAAATACTTCTTGCGATCAAACCAATAGATTGCGAGCATCATCGTTGCAATTGCCCACAGGTCCCAGTTGATATACAGCGATGCGATCATCGCCGGTGCAACAGGGACAAGGTATGCAAACTCGGGTCGGATTTTTCGGACGACTACAACTGTTGCAATAAGTAACAGGATTAAAAAGAAGATGTTGACATTGAAATACGAGGCAGGGGAGTTGGCGACAAAACTAGTTACATACATAACCATTGCTGTAACAACAGGGTATTCGACACTATTGTCATCGCTGGTAAATGGCCAATCTTTTTTATCTAATCCACGAGTTCCAAACAGTGCAGGAATATCGCTATAGCAGGCGTGAATATATTGATCTGGCGTTGCCCAGCCCGTGTTTTCGCAGTGGCTAAATTTTGCGAAGGAAAGTAGTGAAGCAAATAGTGCGAGGATTACAAGTGTTCTAACTTTCATCAAGGTTTCGGTTTTTGCTTTCCGCCAGAAGTCATAACAATGGGCTCAAGTCCACCAATATTTGAAGGTGCTGGGAAATCCATGACTGGTTGACCCTTTAGTGCGCCCTTCATGAACTGTGTCCAAATACGTGCCGGGAAAGACCCACCGGTTACTGATGTCATCCCACCAATGCCATTAAGTGATTGCGTTGCGTTATCTCGGAAGAACGCAACTGAAGCTGCAATCTGTGGCGTGTAGGCGCTAAACCACGCTGATGCATTTGATTGTGATGTTCCAGTTTTACCAGCAGCTGGTCGACCTAGTGCAAGAGCTGCAGCACCTGTTCCGCCAGTGATTGTTCCTTTTAGCGCATACGTTAAATCTGCCATTACATCTTTGCTAAATACTTCTTGTGTTTGTGGTGTTGCTTCATACAGCACACCTTTGTTAGAGCCTAGAACTTGAGTTACTAAGAATGGTTTTGACTGAATACCTTGTGCAGCAAAGGTTGCATACGCATTGGCAACATCAATGACATGCGGACTTGAAGTTCCAAGAACAATTGATGGTGTTGGCATCATCGCAACACTGTCAGGAATTCCGGCACGACGTGCAACATCTACAACATTTGTTGGGCCGGCCATGATTCCAAGTGGAACAAAGATTGTGTTAATTGAATGCTTTGTTGCAAACAGTAGATCTACCTGACCCCAGCCCTCATTGCCATAGTTGAAAACTTGATACGGCTTACCGGCATCATCAAATGTTTGTGGTGAATCGCCATTCCATATTGATGCTAGCGAGATTCCTTGTTCTAAAGCCGCAACAAGTGCGAATGGTTTAAAGGTTGATCCTGCTTGTGCAATTGATTGGGTTGCATCATTTAGTTGGCGCTCCAAATAATCACGCCCGCCATACATTGCAAGGACTTCACCGGTTCCGGGACGAATAGCTACCAATCCAATTCGAAGGTCAGCTGGTGCTTTACTTGGATAAAACTTATTAACCGCATCGACAGCAGATTGTTGCGCTTTTTGATCAAGGGTTGTTTTGATAACAAGCCCACCAACAAGTAGTTGATCCTGGCTAAAACCAAGCTTTGCTAACTCTTTCTGTACCGCTTCAATGATGTGACCCTTTGGTCCGCTCAGTTGTCCAGATGTTGCACGAGGTGCAACTGTTGGCAACTTCATTTTCGCGGCTTCTTTTTCTGTAAGCCATCCAGCTTCAACCATATTGTTCTTTACATACTCAAAACGATTAGCTAAACGTTCGGCGTTACCCTCTTTAAAGACTGGGTCATACAAACCTGGCGAGCGCAAAATTGATGCAATTACCGCTGCTTGAGAATTTGTTAATTGATCAACGTTGCGATTGAAGTACTGCTGTGAGGCGGTCATAACACCGTAAGAGCCACGACCGAAATAAATAGTGTTTAAGTAGCTTTCAAAGATCTGATCTTTAGATAGCTGATTTTCCAACTTAATAGCAATGACAAGTTCTTTGACTTTTCGCTGAATTGTCCGACTAGGGGTCAAGAAGGCGGTTTTTGCATATTGCTGTGTGATTGTTGAACCACCTTGCAACGCTCCACCTCTTAAATTATTTACAACGGCGCGCAAAATTCCTGTGACAGAAAATGCTTTGTTTGAATAAAAACCACGATCCTCAGCAGCCAATACCGCATGGCGAACATTAAGCGGAATTTTTGCAAGTGGCACGATCTGCCGGTTTTGGGTTCCGACTCGGCCAATCTCTTCGCCGTTTGAATACTGAATAATTGTTGATTGACTATTTACATATGCGTTGGCATCAGGGATTTCAACGGTGAAATAGGCAAGAGCGAACAGAACAGACCCGGCAACAAATCCAAAGCCGGCCAGAAATACCGTAGCTCTGATCAGTAATTTACGGGCCATTTGCTAATGCTATCCCTTCGCGTAATCCTCATCCTCCAAGGTGCGAACCTTGCGCGGGGCTTTTCGTTCAACTCCATCACCTAATACGTATGAGGCACACAGGTGATTCCATGAACAGTTCTTGCAGACTTCAACGATGTACACAGTGAATTCACCAAACTCACGTTCCATCGCAATTAACTCTTGCGGAGTCTTAATACGGCCTGAGTATTGACCTAGCTGTTCACCAAAGGTGTACCGCAATTCAACAAGTTCTTCCTTCTTGCATACCGGACAGTTACGAGCAACTTTGTCCCCGTGCCATTTAGCAGCACGCATCAAATATGGGTCAGCATCGCAGGCATCGACAACACCACGAAAGAGAGCCATCAAAGTGGCGCGCTTATCGAGTGAATAATCGATGAATCCTCGTTGCGATTTCATTAGAGAGAAGAATAATCCCATTTTCATGGTTACGCTCTTTCTTATGAGCTTTGTTGGGTTACTGCGACACCCTCGACTATCTCGTTTGCTTGCTGTCCGTTGGACAGGCCAAGCAACTGATGGTGTTTTCCAAAGTGCACTTGCTTCTTTTGTTTTATTCTCTCCTGAACGACAAGCTGATGCATTGAGTGCAGCTATTGGATTTGCTGTTGTGTTGTTGCCGTATTCGATTGTTGGTCCATTTGTTGGAACAATTCTGGATCGAGTATCCCGGCAACGGGCACTTTTTTATTCAAACCTTGCGCGAAGTGCAAATTTGCTTGTCGTAGCGCTTTTTGTTTTTAGCGGAACAACTGGCGTTGCCTTAACTATTGTTGTTTTGATTGCTTTCGGAATCAACCGTTTGATTCTTGCTGCGTTATCTGCGGGACTTCCATTATTAGTTGATACAAAATCATTAATTACCGCAAATGCAATCGCCGTCACTGGTGGGTCTGTTCTTGTTGTTATCGGCGGTGGAATTGGCGTTGGGGTTCGCGCTTTAGTTGATGGTGCTGCAATCGCAGATCATGCTGACGCACTACTAATTCTGCTTGCTGCTACTGGTTATTTCATAGCTGCCTTGCTAACAACCCGGTTATTAAAGTTTGAAATTGGGCCCGGCACTCACGAACGCCACTCGGCATCTTTTTCACAAGGATTCACTGAAATGCGTGAGGGTATCGCCTTCCTTCGAACACACATCGATGCCGCTCGTGGAATTGTTGCAACCGCTGTTCATCGTGGTGGTCTTACAGCTCTTACCTTGACCGCCTTATTGCTAGAGCGCAACACTTTTAATGATCCGGCTGAACCTGAAAAAGGGTTAGCTGGATTTGGAATAGCTCTAACCATTGCTGGTGCTGGCGTATTTCTAGGTGCGTTTCTTGCTCCCTATGGTGTGAGAAAAGTAGGACGACATAGATGGATAAAATTTGCCATGTTTGCAAGTGCTGCTTCACCATTAATTCTGGCAATATCGCAGACTTCTATTGCTCTTTCAGTTACAGCTTTCCTGACAGCTTTTTTTGGACAAAACCTCAAAGTTACAAATGATGCTTTAGTTCAGTCAAAGATTGATGATTACTACCGAGGTCGAGTCTTTGCTGTTTACGATGTGGTTGTTAATGGTGCAATCGTTAGCGGTGGCTTGATTGCAGCCCTGTTATTACCGCCTTCAGGTGTTTCGGCACTTGTTCCACTATGTGTTTCAGTTGCATATTTCTTGGTTGCATCCGTTGTTTTACGACCAAACAGATTTAAAGCTATTTACTAGCCCACCATTCAAGAAGTGCTTTAGTTGCTGCTTCCTCACCAATCGGACCCTGCTCAAGCCTAAGTTCTAACAAGAAATCCATCGCTTGACCAACTTCACGTGAAGGTTTCAAATTAAGCAACTGCATTACTTGAGCACCATCTAAATCTGGGCGTATTTTCAACAACTCTTCTTGCTCCATCAAAGCTTCGATGCGAGCTTCTAAAGAATCATAAGTAGCAGCAAGGCGCGCCGCTTTTGTTTTGTTACGGGTCGTGCAATCGGCGCGTGTCAAAACATGTAAATGTGTAATAAATTCACCAGCATCACGCACATAGCGACGAACAGCAGAATCAGTCCATTCACCTTCACCATAACCATGAAAACGAAGGTGCAGTGTCGTTAACAGCTCCACCGCATCAACGGTGTCATTATCAAAGCGCAACGCTTCTAGACGCTTCTTTGCCAGGCGTGCTCCAACTACTTCATGGTGGTGGAAAGAAACTCCACCTCCTTCAATAAATGCGCGAGTCTTTGGTTTTCCAATGTCATGCAATAAAGCGGCAAGCCGAATCACTAGGTTTGGACCGCCCAAGCGATCTTCATGTTCGATCGCTTGTTCAAGCACTGTAATTGAGTGTTCATACACATCTTTATGGTGATGGTGTTCGTCAACCTCAAGGCGCAGCTTTGGAATTTCTGGCAAGACTAAATCTGCAAGACCGGTATCAACTAAAAGTGTTATCCCGATACGTGGATTAGCTGACATCAATATTTTTGTGAACTCATCTCGGACGCGTTCGGCAGAAATAATGCTGATGCGATGAGATAAATCCTTCATTGATTCAATAACTTCGGGTGCAATGTCAAAACCTAATTGCGATGCAAAACGTGCAGCACGCATCATTCGCAATGGGTCATCATTAAAAGAATCACCTGGTTTGCCTGGTGTGCGCAAAACTTTTGCAGCTAAATCTTGTAAACCATTAAATGGATCTATGAACTCTGGTTTTTCTCCAGTTAGTTCCAAAGCCATGGAATTAACAGTGAAATCACGACGCGATAAATCACCGTCGATTTTTTCTCCATATTCAACTTCTGGTTTTCGAGAATCAGCCTCGTAACTTTCAGTGCGATATGTTGTTACTTCAACAGTTGTGTCACCGCGTTTTCCTGCAACAGTTCCAAATGCGATTCCGGTTTCCCAAATGTTTTCTGCCCACTCTTGCAAAATTTTTTTTGTTTCTAATGGGTGTGCATTTGTTGTGAAATCTAAATCATTTCCAAGTCGTCCTAAAATTGCATCTCGCACAGGTCCGCCAACTAATGCCAAGGTAAACCCCTTGGCCTTAAAGGCTTGGGCTAAGGAGCTCGCTAGCGGTGCTCGTTCAATTAATGAACGGATCGCTAACTCTCCTGCGGCGCCTAATGCTGTACTCACAATAAGTAAGGTTAAAGCACTACCCTTACTCCATGATCCCGGCACCTGGTGCGGGCAGCGACGGTACGAAGAAAAAGCGGAAGCGTAAGCGCTCCGGTAATCGCGGCCCACAACCACAGACTCAGAACACTGCTCAG